>NZ_JAMYKY010000016.1:0-154448 GCF_040317695.1 Mesorhizobium sp. M1403
CGCTCCTTCGCTCAACTGCCTCTCCAAAGAATCCTTTCTCAGCCTAAACTCAACCCCAAAATCGCCATATGCGATTCCCCTGCCCGCAAGGGGGAGATTGGCAGTTTCGTCGACGGCGCCCAATTCAAAAATGATGAGCTATGCCGACATTGGCAGTCGACCATTCGAATAGGAACTCAGACATACAGAAAAAGGGGCGGTGGGATGCCCCTTCTTCCGGTTGCCTGAAACGGTCACCTCCTCTCAAAGCGGGCGGTAGTGGCTCTCAAAGGTGGCAGCGATGGCGATAACCGTCGTAGCCGACATAGGTATCCGAGTACGGATCGTAGCTCTGATAGCGGTTGAGGCAGCGCCGGACGTGCCATGAGCCGCCGTTCTCATCGATGTAGACGGTGCGCGGCTGGGCGAGCTCGGTGCCGAGCAGGAAGCCGCCGACGCCGGCGGCGATGCCGATGCCAAGATGCTTGTTGTGATGGTGCTTGTGATGGGCGGCCGAAGGCTGGACGGAGCCGGCCAGCATGGCGGCGGCGACAGTGGTGGCGATGAGGCCGGAAACGATGGTGCGCTTGAACATGACGATCTCCTTGCTGCGTTGTGAGAGGCGATCCATCCGCCTCTTGACCATCAGTCGTTGCAGCAGGGAAAAAGGTTCGACGGTTTTTTGAATTTTTCGAAAGTGCAAAACTGCGGTCTGAACAGGGTTTGCCGTCAGGCGCGCAATTACGGCCGGCGAAGAGCACCGGTCGGCAGTCTGCCAGGGGGGCCTCAGCCCATGCCGGTGATATGACGCAACCAGAAGGCGAGCGCGATGAAGCCGATGATGGTGGCGATACCGGTCCAGTCGATGTTGGCGCTCTTCACTTGCTTAATGAGCTTCACCAGGAGAAACCAGGCCGCGACGACGATCAGGGCAATGACGACAAGTCTGATCATGCGACACCCTCGCCTATGCGATTGCACCTCCGAACGATATAGGAAGCGATTTGGCCGTTTTCAGGATGCCCGCGCCGGCAGCGCCGCCGCGCTTGTAGGCAAAACAGAGTTCGTCTTTACTGGCGCAACAAATATGCTAACCGGAGCGCCGTGCCCTTGTAGCTCAGCTGGTAGAGCAGCGGTTGGCCAGAGTTCACTGACGTCTTTGCGGATGCTTTCGGATTGCAACAAGCACCGCGCCGTCATCCAAGCTACATTCAACAGACCCTACCGCTGCCAGCGCGTCAGTGGCATCCACCGAATCCCCACCCGGTCCAGGCCCTCTGATAACGAAATGTCCTTTCTCGCATGTGAAGTCCCACTTGTGCAGCTGCTTGTAGGATTCCGTCTTTCCTTCGTTTTCAGCATGATAAAGCACGACGAAACCATCATGTTTTGTGACCGAGAGCATCTGTTGTATTGCCTTGAGTGGACTAGCCGTGTGATCTATACAATTCTGTCCATGCACGATGTCGAAACTGTAATCGCCAAATTGGGTGCTAAGATTTTCGGCGTCACCAAAGACTGTTCGCACAAGAGGTTGGATCCCAAAATCTCTCAGAACTTTATCATATTCTGTTGCCAGCAGGTCAGTTGCAGTTATCATGATCTCTTTCGAGGCATGTACTTTGCCGAGCTTCGTCAAGGGGCCAGCGCCCACATCGAGTATGTGAACTGGGTTGGTCGTCAACCTGTCGACATATCGCCCAACGTGATCCTGAATTGGTAAATTGGGGTCAAGACGTTCCTTGTAGTCCTCTGGCCAGAATGATCCCTGAGTGGAGAACCAGTGTCTCCAAAACAGAACTTCGTCTCTGAGCTGTTGGGATCGGCTGTCTCCCTCCAGCCAGCGCAGGATCTTTCGTCCGAGCCGCCGAGCGCTAGTCAACACCGATGTCGATCTTCTCAGAGACCCTTCTCTAGCCATGACGGGAATCCTCGCGGTGAAGAGGGTTTACGGTCCGCTCTGGCCACGACGACGACCAGGGCAATGACGACAAGTCTGATCATGCGACACCCTCGCCTATGCGATTGCATTTTCGGCCATTATAGGAAGCGAATTGGCCGTTTTCAGGATGCCCACGCCGGCAGCTCCGGCGCTCTCTGGGCAGCCGAAAACAGAGTTTTGTCTTTACTGGCGCAACAAATATGCTAACCGGAGCGCCGTGCCCTTGTAGCTCAGCTGGTAGAGCAGCGGTTTTGTAAACCGAAGGTCGGCGGTTCGATCCCGTCCGGGGGCACCAGAATTTATCAGGCGATTTAAATTACTTACCGGCACGTACCTCGCGCAAAGTGCTTAATATCGTCTTGCAACACGTTGCAAGATATTCCGCGGATTTCCGGGCATTCCAATGTGTTGCGACTGAGTCCGTGCAACACACCTGCAACATGAAAAAGGCCGCTTCGGCGGGCCTTTCGTTTGGGCGGCGCCGGCCGGTCTTTGCCGGCTCGGCCGCCAAGTTGACGACGTCAGGTCAATACAACCTCCGTTGTCGCGACATACTTTCCGTCCATATCGAACCAGTGTGCCTCGCGAATTTGTGTGCCGCTTTTCTTGTCTTCCTCCGTTGCGTCTCTGAATCCGCCTAGTGGCTCGCCTTGTGCCGGCTTTGCCTGTGCTTCAATGTCCATTTCGTGCCCCCATTCCCTCGCGGCGCCGCCCACCCGTGCCGACGAGGTACGATGCGCGCACCGATAGATTGAGTCAAGTGGTTGTTTTAAATGATAAAATAGGCGTTCGCGCATATCTGTGGCCGAAATTTAGGCGTCCGCGCCTTAATCGTCGTCGCCGTTGTAGGCGTCAACCACGCCGAAGTCGACCGTCGGAGTGCTGGTCCGACCCAGCCGATGGGAACGGCACCGTCTGGGTAGTCCGGGCCGTCTTCGGTTGTCGAGCCGGCCACACGATCACGTTCGGCGCCCATCGGGGCCGGGGCTAGGATCGAGGCGGGATCATCGCGCCGACGAACGTGGCGGCTACGGGGTCGGGGCGCCCGGCTCGGTCCCGTGGGGAAAGACCACCCGGGGCTCGCCCGTCGGCAGGTCGCCTTGCGTGGGATCGAACAGGAGGATGAGCTTGCCGTAGGTGGCCCCGCCCGATTTTTCGGCCGCCGCCGCCGCCTCCTCCAGCGAGGGGGCCGGGTGGTCCGGGTCCGACCCGGCGGCGGCCTCGACGACGTTGGAGTGCCACCGCCGCTGCTCGGCCGGGTCGAGGCTGTTGTAGATCGCCTCGGAGGCAACCTCCTCCACGGCCACTAGCGGCGCGTCCGGGGCGTCGCTGGCGTAGATCAGGCACTCGACGAAGCCGCCAGCCACAGGCTTGCACCAGTGGTGGGCGATCGCCGCGGGGTCCCAGGGGAAGTGGATCGCCAAGTCGAAGTGGCCCCGTTCCCCGGCGCTGGGGTTGGCGCCGGTGGGAGTGGCGTCCTGGGCGGCGGTGGAGGCGGCGAGCACGACGGCGGCGACCGAGACGACGAACAAGAGCCTACGCATCGCGGATCCCTCCGCACGCCGGGCGCAGACGGCACATGCCGCCGAGCGGCGAGTATAGGGATGGCGTGCCGTCCTACGCTACGCCCACCCTTTGCGATGTCAAGGGCTCGTTGGGGGTTCGCAGGCTACGCTTCGATTGATAGCTTTGCTCAATTCTGGGCCGTTCGATTTGCGCAGCATCGAGCGCGACGAGGATCAATACGGGCGAAAGCTGCGGGTCGTTGTCCGAGACGGCCGTTCTCTTGGCGACCAGCTGGTGTCCGAAGGCTTGGTGCGCACATGGACAGGGCAACGAGAGCCTTGGTGCTACAGCGAGCCAGCCGAGGAATCTGGCGTCGGAAGGTGCAAGCCCTAATGGGCCATGCATCGCTACAAATGACCTACGACACGTATGGCTATTTGTTCCCATCCGAAGATGACGACCGCGCCAAGATGGCCGAAATGGAAGCCGGTCTTTTCGGCTGATTTCATCTGTTGCCATTGGCTCCATGCAACACAGATGCAACACCGTGCCGAATTATGTAATAAAAACAATGGCAATTTGCGGTTTTGTAAACCGAAGGTCGGCGGTTCGATTCCGTCCGGGGGCACCAGTGCGCTTCTTGAGACCTCCGGGGCGCTTGATATCTGCTCGTCCCCGATATCCACAGGCCGGGGCCGTCAGATCGGTAGCACATCAGCTTCAACGCATATATTCCCTAGCGGAAACCATAGTTCCCTAGCGGAAAACCTAGGAGTCTTCGTTGGAGCAGAAACGCACGACCGCCCCCTTCATCAGCGGTATGTTTGGCGGCCTTGTCGTCTTCGCCTTCGCGCTTGGTTTCCGTTTCCTGATAAGTCCCGATCCCGATCCAGCATCAAGAGCAACGACAAGCCTTTCCGTACTGGCCTTTGCGATTTGTTTCGGCGCGGCCTTCCTTCGCGAGCATCGACGCCAGATTGCCGCCGCAAGAGAATATCTAAGCCGCCCAAGATCGTATTAGGGCGTAAGTGTCGGGACCGTCCTCGTCGGGTCACCAGAAACTTCCGTGAAATCGCTGGCAAAATCTATCGCCAGACAACGAGTTAGCATCTCGTATCTGGAGACGCTGAGCTCGGGCGTGTCGCCGCCGTTGCAGAGCCGTCGTTTCGGCCCGCTCTCCCGGCCTCGGCCATCTCGTACCATTCGATTAAATTGCCCCTGTGTATATTAGCACTCGCTCAATTAGGCGCGCCGACAATGTCGGTGCGGCGGGCCAAAAACCAAAGGGTGTTGTCATGCGAAGCGATTTCGCCGCGGCGCGCGAGCTTTTGGAGTGCGCACAAAACCGCCTCTGCGGCGCGGATGAAACGAGCCGACGCGTCAACGAGGCCCTCGACGCGCTGATTGAAGAAATAGCCATCGCGGAATTCCGCAAGGCGCCACTGACGGTCGTGCCGTTTCCGCGAGCGCGGCCACCTAAGCATATTCGGTAGAGCGTCGTGCCTGTGTTAACGAGGCCGGCGCTCGCGATCGCCTGTAACCGTTGAAGCACCAGGCCTTCAACGTATAGTTGGCGGCACTGATGCTATGAAACCACGAGCTGATCCATGTCACGCTGTGGAGATGTCTACGAGAACAAGGTGACCGGCGAATATGCCGTCATCCTGCGTGGCACAGAAGACCGCGGCCAGGGACCTGGCATCGCCCATCTGACCGCTCGGCCGGGGGCCGCGGTGGTGGGCGAGCACTTCCACCCGAACATGATTGAACGGTTTACCGTCTTCAGCGGCCAGCTCGATGCCTCCATCGCCGGGAAGACGATTTCTCTGGGGCCTGGCCAATCCGCTACAGTCGAGGCAGGCGTCGCGCACGATTGGTGGAACAGCAGCAAGACCGATGAAGCGCATGTCCTGATCGAATTCGACCGGGCTCAGGGTGCGGACCACGTTGACCCAAACCGTTTCGAACTGCTGATCGGCATGCTCTTCGGCCTCGCCAACGCCGGCAAGGTGGATAGGAAAGGCAGACCTTCGCCCCTTCAGGCGGCAGTCATCGCCAGGGAATTTGCCGACGTGGTCGTCTTCACGCACCCGCCGCCTGCGATTCAGCGGGTGGCGCTAGGGATCCTGGTGCCGCTCGCCAGTCTGCTTGGCGATCGGGCGATCGACCCCAGCTACTGCAGGCCGCACGGACATCTCACGCCGGCGCCCGAAATCCTCGCTCTGGCGGGTCTTCCGGCTGGGTGATGCGGCGGCGGATCGATGGGCTCGAGGATATGCGCAACAAATATCTTCCCGGGCGCCATGCCCTTGTAGCTCAGCTGTAGAGCAGCGGTTTTGTAATTCGCTGGATCAATCAGTTAAGCCATTGAAACATAGAGATATTTTTCAGCGGAGAGTTTCAGGGGTATACGTAAGGGTAAATGTGCCGCCTTAGCTCAGATGGTAGCAGTAGTTTTGTAAACTATTGGTCGGGAGTTCGAGTCCCTCAGGCGGCACCATCCATCCCATTGAGTCGAAGCGATGCCGATGCGGATTCATCTCGGCTCTGCGGGCCAGCGCGGATCGCTGTGTAGATCATGATAAGAAAAACGCCTTCTTTAACCGCTCGAAGAGCGACTTTTCTGGATTGCCACGGCCGCGCGTCTCGCGAATTCGATCTTTTGGAAACATCGAAACAGTGCCATCTGATTTGTATATCGCAGCAAATTCGGAAGTTACAACAACAATCACGCCGTCATAGATAATTCTATCATCCAATATTATTATCTGTTTGTAATCCTCACTAATTTTCAAATTTGATCCGTATACAAGTCGGGACAATAGCAACACAATAAGTATCATCGTCACGTCGCCGAACAGTACTCTAATCCCTATCTTCCAATCCGATTTGATATGATGAGCTATTCTCGTTAAAAATCCTGCAACAACCAAGGCAGGGAAAACTTCTGCAAGGCTGTAGAAATCCATCTCGCCACTTTTATAACTCAATGCTATTTGCGTCATAGCTAATAAAAATATCAACGTCGCCAAGGCCATGATTATATTCATTATTGCCCTGCTGCTTATATTCATTTGTGCAAGCCCATCAAAGGCAAACATCAAAAGAGCCTCGATTGCTCCACACGCAACAATAAGCAATATTGACGCAGTAAATCCAATCTTGATCATATCAGTGTAGTCTACCACCCATAGAAGGGGGGCTAAATGATATGAGGTATCCGTAGGTGAACATAGACGCTGAACATGCGAGTATGATCAAAAATATTGCAGATACTCCTGCAATATTCGCGATGACGAATGCGAACGCGTTAGATATTGAATTGTTAGGCAATTCTTTATTCATGACCGCCCTTGGTATTGCCAGTCGTGCTTTCTTGCCCATCAGCCAGCTATAGCCGATTCGCGCCGCCGCGCGTGAACACCCATTGATGTGGTCATTTCGCATCGATACGCGAAGCTTTAGCTGCTTTTGTGCCGGACTCCGAACCGGGTTGTCGCTATCGTGCGCGGGGCGGAGATTTCACATTCAGCATGGTTGACACTTCCGAGGCAGCAGAGCCGTACGATCAAATAGCGTCCGCCATCGGCGAAGTCTGCCTTTGGTGGACGGCGTTAGAAGACGTTATCCTCGGCTTGTCACTACACCTATCTGTTTTCAGAGACGCATCCTTCGAACGGGACACCGCATGGGACACCTTGAACACGGTCCTTCTGGGAATGGACTTTCGAGCCAAGATCACTACGGCTAAGGCCCTTGCACATCACGTGGATGTGGAAGAATCAGCCGATTTCTACGAACGGCTGGAGGAACTTCTGAACCATATCGACAATACACTGCGCACGGAACGAAATCGATACGTCCACGACACTTGGCACATCGACGGACAATCAGCTATTCGCTCAAAAATAGGAGCGGTGGTTCGGAAAACGCAATCGCACCAACGGGAACTCTTTCTCCAGTCTGACCGAGTATTTGCCGACATAGCCGAAGTCAGAAGTTTTGTTTCTACACTTGAATTGGCTTACGACGACCTCGCTACCCTCGACAACCACATTTCTTGGCTGATTTCGCATAAAGAGCAGCCTTCAAGATTTCGGCAGCCACTTCCTCAACAGTGGAGAAGCTTACCCCATCGTGAAAAGCCGGAGAGCAAAAAAACTAAACGCCAGCCAAGGTGACCTCGGGCTCTTATGGCAAATTTACCCCTACGATTCCCCTGCCCGCGACCGGTTGCGCTGGCGGCTTCGTTGATAGTTGAATTCATTGCGAATTTGTCGTCGGTCTGCCGAGCCGGCGTCTGTCTGCCCAGTGCCAGACCGAGAAACCCATTACCCCTCCCTCCCCAATGCATGCTATGGTTGTATCAGCTTTTTAGGTTTACTCAAGGTGGTATTTTGTTCCGGCGAAGTTTTGCGGTTAAACCGCAATCGCCACCACCAGTATCCTATTCTGCCTCCTAATCGCTGCGCGCAACTCCGCAATCCTGGCCTCCTCGCGCTTCACGAACTCGATGAACATCATGTTCATGTTGTTGAAGATCAACTCGCCCAGCGCCGGCCCGTCTATGTCAGGGCGCACCAGGCCGAGCGCTTGCAGCTTGGCGATCAGCGCGCGGATCTGCTCGATCAGCGCCCGGTCCAGCGCGGTGTAGGCCTGGCCGAACGGGCTGTCGGGAAGCTGCGTCGATATCGCCATCGCCTGCCGCCACATCTCCTTGCTGAGATAGTGCAGCGAGTGCTCGATATAGATGCCGAGCAGCGTATCCAGCGCATCGCCGACATTGGCGGGCGGGTTGGCCACCACGCCGCGCCCGGCATTGAGCACCTCGTTGACCTCCATCGAGACGATGGCGCCGAGGATGTCGCCCTTGTTCTGGTAGTAATTGTAGATGGTGCCGACCGAGACCTCGGCCTGCGCGGCGATGGTCTCGATCTTGGCGCCTTCATAGCCGGCGTCGCGGAAAAGCTCCGCGGCTGCCTCGATGATACGGCGGTGCCGATCCGCCTTCTGCCTTGCCCGCAATCCACTCATAGCGGCTGTTTGCCACAAAAACAGAATTGACTCAATTTTAGAATTGGTTCAATTTTTTCTCAGAAGCCACAAAGGCAAGGGAGAACACTCGATGCGCATGAATCCGACGAACGCGAATCTGACTTCCATTCTGAAAACCCATCTGCGCGCTGCAACCGCAGCCGCGGCACTGCTGCTCGCGACTGGCGCTCAAGCCGCGGATCTCAACGCCCTGATCTGGTGCGACCACGCCGACCCGGCGCTGTTGCAGCCCTTCGAGGAGGCCAATGGCATCAGGGTCAATGTCAAGGAGTTCGAAGGCACCGGCGCCGGCCTGGCCATCGTCGAACAGTCGCAGCCCGGCGACTGGGACGTGATGGTGATCGACAGCATCGACATACCGCGCGGCGTCGAAAAAGGCCTGTTCGAGCCGCTGCCGGAAGACAGGCTGCCGCTGGCCGACCTCTTTCCCCAGGTGAAGATGGACAGTTCCACCGTCGTTGACGGCAAGCGCTACGGCATCACCGAAAAGTTCGGCTACAACACGATCGGCTACAACAAGACCAAGGTCGACCCGGCCGACATGCAGTCGATGGCCGCGCTGACCGGCGACAAATACAAGGGCAAGATCGCCATCTACGACTATTATTTGCCGGTCATCGGCATGGCCGGACTGGCGATCGGCAAGAAGACGGCGGAACTGACCGAAGCCGACCTTCCCGCCATCAAGGAACAGCTGCTCAAAATGAAGGCCAATGCCAAGCTGGTCGGCGAGGTGACCGCCAGCCAGACCGCGCTGGCGACCGGCGAGGTAGACATTCTGGTCGGCGGCGGCGAATGGGTGACGGCGGGGCTGGCCAAGGAAAACCCGGCACTGGACTTCTCGATCCCCAAGGAGGGTGCGGTGCTCTGGTCACAGTCGCTGGCAATGTTCAAGGATTCCAAGAACAAGGAGCTGGCGCTTAAATTCATCCAGTACATTATGAGCCCCGAAGGCCAGGCGCGGCTCGCCACCTCGTCCTGCTATTGGGGCATGCCGGCGAACACCAAGGCGGCACTAAGCGAGGAGCAGAAGAAGGTCCTGCGCTTCGACGAGCAGCCTGAATTCCTTGCGCGGGCCCAGTCCTATCCGGCGCCGAATGCCGATCTCGACAAGAAGATGCAGGACGTCTGGACCGAAATGCTGCAGGCGCAATGACCGGTCGCCGGTCATGAACTCTGCCGCAAACAGCCCCCTGCCCTGGGCGCTGGTCACGCCGGCGCTCGGCTGGACGCTGCTGTTCTTCGTGCTGCCTTTCATCGCCATGGCGGTATCCAGCCTGACGGCGCATGAAGGCGGCGGCTTCACGCTCTCCAACTACAGCCAGTTCTTTGCCAATCCGTCCTACTGGCAGGCGATGGTGAACTCGCTGCAGGTTACCGCCATCGTCACGGTGATCTCGGTGCTGCTCGCCTACCCTTTCGCCTGGATTCTGGCCGAACAGGTGCCGGAACGCTGGCAGCGGCTGGCGCTGATGCTGGCCGTGCTGCCGTTCTGGACCTCCTATGTCGTGCGCTCCTATTCGTGGCTGCTGGTGCTGGCGCAGAACGGCGTCGTCAACCATGCGTTGACCGGCTCCGGCCTGTTCAGCGAACCGCTGCAGCTCGCCAATACGCGGCTAGCGACCGTCACCGGCTTCGTGCATTTCTTCGTCATGCTGTTGACGCTGACGATCTTCGCCAATCTGAAGCAGCTCAGCCCCAGCTACCGCAAGGCCGCAGCCGACCTCGGCGCCGGGCCGATCCGGACATTCCTGCATGTCGTTCTGCCGCTGACGCTGCCTGGCATCATGGTCGGCGCCTTCCTCAGCTTTGTGCTGTGCATCGGCGACTACATCACACCGCAGATCCTCGGCGGCAACAATGAGCTGTTGATGCCGCAGCTGGTCATGATGCAGATCGGCCGGCGCGGCGACTTTCCGCTCGCCTCGGCGCTGTCGATCATCCTGATGGCGGTCGTCACCGTTGCCTATCTCGCCTGCGCCCGCTGGCTGAAGATCGAGCGGGCTTGACCATGCGCGCTCTCATCCGCCTCGTCTCCGGCCTTTACGCCATCGCCATCTACGGCTTCATCTTCCTGCCGGTGGTTGTGCTGATACTGTTTTCGCTGCAGGCGACGTCGTTTCCGATCCCGCCCTTCACCGGGCCGTCGCTGCGCTGGTACGAGGCCGTGCTCGCCGATACGCGGCTCACCTCGGCGCTGGTCAACTCGCTGCTGGTTGCCGTCCTCTCTTCGGCTGTCGCCGTCACGCTCGGCTTTCTCTCGGCCTGGGGTTTTGCACGCTTCGCCTTGCCGGGCTCGGGCCTGATGCGTGGACTGATCACGCTGCCACTGACCGTCAGCTATCTCATCATCGGCATGGGGCTGCTGGTGCTGTTCAACTGGGCCGGCGTGCCGAAGTCGCTTCTTGCCGCCGGCATCGGCCATGTCGTGATCAACCTGCCGCTGTGCTTTGCCATCGTCTACAGTCAGATGGGCGACCACCAGATCAATATCGAGCGCGCCGCGCGCGACCTCGGCGCGCCCGAATGGAAGGTGCTGCTGCTGATCACCGTGCCTGTGATGGCGCCGGCGATCTTCGCCGGTTTCTTCCTGTCGATGACCTTCTCCTGGGACGAATTCGTCATCTCGTTCCTGTTGACGCGCTTCGACACGACGCTGCCTGTCGAGATCTGGAACCTGCTGCGCTCCGGTCTCAATCCCAAGACCAACGCCGTCGGCTCGCTGGTCTTCGCCGTCTCCATCGTGTTGGTGGTATTGTTCGAGCTGATGCTGTTGCGGAGGAAGCCGGCATGACGGCGCCACTGGTCGATATAAGCTCTGTCTCGCATCGCTTCGGCCAGCACATTGTGCTGAAGAACGTCTCGCTGACGATCGAGCCGGGCAGCTACACGATCCTGCTTGGGCCGTCCGGCTCCGGCAAGACGACGCTTTTGTCCATTCTCGGCGGCTTCGTCATGCCGAGCGAAGGCAAGGTGCTGATCCGCGGCGAGGACTGCACCGCAGTACCACCGGCGAAGCGGCCGACGACGACCGTGTTCCAGGACTATGCGCTGTTCCCACATATGAGCGTCGGCAGCAATGTCGGCTTCGGGCTGCGCATGCAGGGTGTCAATGGCGCAACCCGGGCAGCAAGGGCGCGCGAGGCGCTGGCGCTGGTTGGCCTCGCCACCGCCTTCGACAAGAAGCCGCACCAGCTTTCCGGCGGGCAGCGGCAGCGCGTGGCACTGGCGCGCGCCCTGGTGGTCGAGCCGGCGGTGCTCCTGCTCGACGAGCCGCTCGGTGCGCTCGACCTCAAATTGCGCCGGCAGATGCAGGACGAGTTGAAGGCGATCCAGAAGCGTGTCGGCACCGCCTTCATCCACGTCACCCACGACCAGGAAGAGGCGATGGCGCTGGCCGACCATTGCGTGGTGATGAATGACGGGCGCATCGAGGATGAAGGACCGCCCGAGCGCGTCTATGCACGGCCGGCGACGCGCTTTTCCGCGACCTTCATGGGCGAAAGCACGCTGATTTCCGGAACAGTGACCGAGGCGAAGTGCGGCAAAATCACCGTCACCACGAAGCTTGGGTCGCTCTCGCTGGCTGGCACATTGCCGGCCGGCTCGACGATTGCGCTGGCCGTCCGGCCGGAGCATCTGGTCCTCGGCGCTGCCAGCGGCCCTGTAGCGCTTGGCATGGCCAAGGTCAGCGACGTCGTCTTCCAGGGTAGCTTCAAGCGCGTGCTGGGAACCTCCACGACCGACCCGGCGCTGCACTTCATCGCCAAGGTCCCCGCCGCATCGGCCGTCCAGCCCGGCGACGTGGTCGCCGTATCGTGCGATGCTGGCGACGTCATCCTGCTTGCGGACTGAACATGAGCACGCTTCCAATCATCGACGCCGGCCACTGGTACGAAAGCATCCGCATGGGCGATGGCGTGACGCTGATCCACGAGCCGTGGATCAAGCCGTTCTTCCGCTGCAACATCTGGCATGTGCGGGGCCGCGACCGCGACCTTCTGTTCGACACCGGCCTCGGTCATTTCAGCCTGCGCCGCCACGTGCCGCTGGTCACGGAACGCAAGCTCACCTGCGTGGCCAGCCACACGCATTTCGACCATATCGGCTGCCATCACGAATTTCCCGACCGCTGCGTGCACCCGGCCGAGGCCGAGATCCTCGCCGACCCGCGCAACGAATGGACGGTTGCCGACCGCTATGCCACCGAGGAGATGTTCGACGGCATGCCGCAAGGCTGGGATACGAAGCGCTACCAGATCCTGCCCGCACCAGCCGGCCGGTTGCTCGAACAAGGCGACATCGTCGATCTCGGCGACCGTGCCTTCGAGGTGATCCACACGCCCGGCCATTCACCCGGCGGCATTGCGCTCTACGAAAACAGGACGGGCATCCTGTTTTCCGGCGACATCATCTATGACGGCCCGCTGATCGACGACGTTTATCACTCCGATATCGACGACTATGTCGAAACGCTGCTGCGTATGCGCGGTCTCGATGTCTCGGTCGTGCATGGCGGGCATTTCCCGAGCTTCGGCAAAGTCCGCTATCGCCAGCTTGTCGACGAGTATCTCGCGCAAAAGCGCCAGGCCGGCTGCCATCTGCTCGCCCGATAAGGACTACGCTATAGCGTCAAAGCGCCCTTTGCGGGCAGGGTGTGCCCGCCGCGTCGCCGCAGCGTGAGGCCGTGGGCTCGGGTCTGAAACTCTTTTCCTCCGACTGGCGCACCAGTTCCGCGAAAGCCAGGGCAAAACTTGCCAGCATCAGGAAGACAATAATCAAGCGTGCCAGCGGCAATAGATCGGCCTCGACTGGTTAGCCCCCACGCCGCCCGTCCGCTGCCGGCTAACATGATCGATATGGCTTTACGAGAGTTTAAGGCAGGTCTTAACCATCACATCATTTTGTCCCCCGACATGATGCGCGAGTGCGCCCTGTTTGGCCGCCATCTCAAGACACCTCCCTCCCTTTGCAGAAATGGCCGCCCATGCTAACCCGGCGCTGGCGCGACCCCGCAACCGGTCGCCACCAATCGGTCGTTGCCAATCGGTTGTCGTTGAGAGCCATGAGCAAAACCGCCAGCCGTTTCGCCTTCGTCTCATCCGGTACAGCCGACGCCAATGCAGCGCTGGAAAGCCTTTCGGCACGCTACGGCCAGGCATCCGTCGAGGATGCCGGGATCGTCGTGGCGCTCGGTGGCGACGGCTTTCTGCTACAGACCCTGCGCGAGACGATGAGCACTGGAAAGAAGGTCTACGGCATGAACCGTGGCACCATCGGTTTCCTGATGAACGAATACCGCGCCAGCGGCTTGACCGGGCGCATCGCAGCTGCGGTCGCCGAAACGATCCGTCCGCTGGAGATGCAGGCGGTGACGGCGGAGGGTGAGACGATCTCGGCGCTGGCGATCAACGAGGTCGCGCTCTGGCGCCAGTCCTACCAGACCGCCAAGATCCGCATCACCGTGGATGGGCAAGAGCGGCTGGAGGAATTGCACTGCGACGGCGTTATGATTGCGACGCCGGCCGGCTCGACCGCGTATAATCTGTCGGCGCACGGGCCGATCCTGCCGCTCGACGCTCCGCTGCTGGCGCTGACCCCGGTCAGCCCGTTTCGTCCGCGCCGCTGGCGCGGCGCGCTGCTGTCCAACAAGGCGATCGTGCGTTTCGACATTCTGGAGCCGGAAAAGCGGCCGGTGAATGCCGCCGCCGACCACACCGAGGTCAAGGCGGTGACGACGGTCACGGTGAGGGAATCGCCGACGGCGACGGCGACGCTGCTGTTCGATCCCAACCATTCGTGGAACGAGCGCATTCTCGCCGAACAGTTCCGCTACTGAGCCGGCGCAGCAGCCACTGCGCAAATTAAGCATCGCGATTAAGGTTACGACTTCACAATCGCGCCAATGCCGCCCGTTTGTGTTGACAAATCGTAGGCTTGCGCCTACCTGCAATACCAATCTTGCAGGCGCGCGGCGCTTGCCGCGACTGCTTATGTTGCGCCCCCGAACCAGCCAAAGACAGCCAAACTTGTCCTCAGACACCCAGATCGCTCAAGAAGCGTTGACCTTCGCAGACCTCGGCCTGTCGCCGAAGGTCCTTTCTGCAGTTACCGATGCCGGCTACACCGAGCCGACGCCGATCCAGGCTGGTGCTATCCCGCACGCCTTGCTCGGCAAGGACGTGCTGGGCATTGCCCAGACCGGCACCGGCAAGACGGCGTCCTTCGTCCTGCCGATGCTCACCCGGCTGGAAAAGGGCCGCGCCCGCGCCCGCATGCCGCGTACGCTGATCCTCGAGCCGACGCGCGAGCTTGCCGCACAGGTCGAGGAAAACTTCGTCAAATACGGCAAGAACCACAAGCTCAACATCGCGCTGCTGATCGGCGGCGTGTCCTTCGACGAGCAGGACAAGAAGCTCGAGCGCGGCGCCGACGTGCTGATCGCGACCCCCGGCCGCCTGCTCGACCATCGCGAGCGCGGCAAGCTCCTGCTCAATGGCGTCGAGATCCTCGTCATCGACGAGGCCGACCGCATGCTCGACATGGGCTTCATCCCCGACATCGAGCGCATCTGCGAGATGATCCCGTTCACCAGGCAGACGCTGTTCTTCTCAGCGACGATGCCGCCGGAGATCACCAAGCTCACCGAGAAGTTCCTGCACGCGCCGGTGCGCGTCGAAGTGTCGAAGGCTGCATCGGCCGCCACCAACATCATCCAGCGGCTGGTGAAATCCGGGCCAAAGCCTTGGGACAAGCGCGAGACGCTGCGCGATCTGATGAAGGCCGAGGATGCCGAGCTGAAGAACGCCATCATCTTCTGCAACCGCAAGGTCGAGGTGTCGGAGCTGTTCCGCTCGCTGCTGAAATATGATTTCGACGCCGGCGCCCTGCACGGCGACATGGACCAGCGCGCGCGCATGCAGATGCTGGCCAATTTCCGTGACGGCAAGCTGCGCTATCTCGTTGCTTCGGACGTCGCGGCGCGCGGCCTCGACATTCCCGACGTCAGCCATGTCTTCAACTACGACGTGCCGATCCACGCCGAGGATTATGTCCACCGCATCGGCCGTACCGGCCGCGCCGGACGCTCCGGCAAATCCTTCACCATCGCGACCAAATCGGACACCAAATACATCGACGCCATCGAACGGCTGATCGGCACCAAGATCGAGTGGCATGACGGCGACCTGTCGACGGTCGTCGTCAGCGAAGGCGGCGAGGATGAGGCCCCCCGCCGTGGCCGTGGTGCGCCACGCCGCGCCGGGCGCAAGGACGACGCCAAGGACAGGGGCGAGCGCAAGCCGCGTGAACGCCACGCCAAACGTGGCGAGGAAACGGCGCCGGAAGCGGTGAGCGAGGAACAGCCGGTCGTGGCCGAAGCCGCGGTCGCCGACATCGGCGAGCGGCGTACCCGCAAAGAGGCGATCCGCTCGGAAAACAGCGAGCGCCAAGCTTCACCTGAACGGAAGGCTTCGCCCGATCGCAGCGAGCGGCGCGCGCCGGAACGCGGCGATACCAGGCCACAGCGCGAGCGCCCTGCCCGTCAGCGCCAGGAAGACAATGACGCGACCGTGGGCTTCGGCGATGACATGCCGGCCTTCATGCGGATCGTCGCCAAGGTCTGATACCACAGCGCTCGCGCGTCCCGCCGACGCGCGAAGCACGAAGCCGGCATAAGACGGCCTCGCCTCACGCTGAGATGGCGTTAGTCCGGCAGGCCCGCCTTGCGAAGGCCTTCGATGTACCTGCTGCGATCGTCCGGTCGATAAAACGGCGGCAGCACCTCGGCAAGATTCGAAAGCCGCAGCGAGGGATCGAGCTCGCAGACCCGGGCCATCATCTGCTGCGCTTCCGACAGGCGCCCCGCAAGGGCATGACTCGCCGCCACTACACGCATCGCGCTCACGTAGTTCGGTTGGTATCGCAGCGACTTTCCCGCCCAAGTGGCGGCGTCATCGTAGTGGCCGGCACAAAAATGAGCGAGCCCGGTGTTGAATTGCCAAGCGAACAGGCGTGGATCCAATGGGCTTAGGCGCATGGCAAGCGCGGCGTGCTCGACGGCCTTGCCTGGCTCGCCAAAGCAAGCCCTGACCCAGCTGCTTAGGCCCCACGCGGCCGCTAGATTCGGGTTGAGAACGAGCGCGCGATCGATGCAAGCCGCACTGTCGTCAAGGTCGCCACCTACGTAGCCGAGCACGTATCCACCGAAGGAAAGCGCAATCGCATCGTCCCTTCCGAGTTCGACCGCTCTCCTGGCCAGTCGAGTAGCCTCGGCATTCTCTTTCGCGCGGTCGACCATCCAGCCGTTGCTTTTTCGGGTAGCGTAGCACCGCGCCGCCCGCGCATAGGCTGCGGCAAACTCGGGGTCACCGTCGATCGCCTTCATGAAGAGGCGCAAGGCATCGTCAATGGCCGACCTACTAGTGATCGTCCGGTCAAAGGCCGCCAGCCCGCGGAGATAGTAGTCATAGGCGTCGAGGCTTTCAGTCGGTTTGCGTTTGGCACGCTCGATCTCAGCCTCCTCCATTTTCGGTGTGATTGCGCCGACAATGCTCGAGGCGACCTGGTCCTGCAGATCGAAGACTTCGGCGAGCGCTCCGTCAAAACGGTCGGCCCAGAGATAGGCCCCTGTCGAGGTGTCGATGAGCTGCCCGGCGATGCGCAGGCGGTCGCCAGCCCGGCGAACACTTCCCTCGACCACATAGCGCACGCCCAGCTCACGCCCGACCTGCTCTATGTCTACGGACCGTCCCCTGTAGGTGAAGCTCGAATTCCGTGCGACTACGAACAGGTGACGAAAGTGAGCCAAGGCCGTGACAATGTCTTCCACCATACCGTCGGCAAAATATTCCTGCTCCATATCACCGCTTAGATTCTGAAACGGCAGCACCGCTATCGATGGGTGGTCGTCGCGCCTCGTCGGGGCCGCCAGAACCTGCGCCAGTGATGCGACGCCGGAGCTTGGCTCCGGCCGCGGACGTTCAGGTCGTTCACGGGACTGCAGAGAAGCCGCCAGCGAGCTTGTCCGCTCCTCAGGCTCTGCATCCAGATGTTTTTTCAAAGCTGCCCGACACAGCTCGAACTGGCGCAAGGCGGCGTTTTCGTGACCTCGATGAGCGTGGATGCGGATCAGCGCCCGATGGGCCGCCTCCGCCGTCGGATCCGGGGCGAGCAATCTCTCCGCGAGCCCTTCGCAGGCCGTCTCTTCCGCTGAGCCGGGTGCGGGCAGCGCCAGGCTCAGCCGATCGACCAACTGCAGCGCTTTGCGCTGATACTTGCTCAGATAAGGTCTGAACCACTCGTCCAGTTCGTCAGGAATGGCTTGCCCGGCAAGCAGCTCACCGCGGTAGATATCGGCGGCGAAGGCGAGATCAGTGGTCCGGCCCTCCTCCAGCTTCCGGTCGAAGATCGAGATGTCCGCCTCATCCGGACCGGCAATAAGCGCGACGGTTTCCTGATCCCCATCGATGTAGACGGTGGCATCCGAGCTGGCGGGGAACGTGCGCCTGATGTCGACCAGCGCCTGACGCAAACTATTGCGGGCCTGCCCATTGCTTCGCCCCGGCCAAAAGGCTTCGGAAAGCTGCTCGCGACGATGGCCGCGGCGGCCTGCGAGAACCAGAGCAGCAAAAAGAAGCGAAGTCTTGCGTGTGGCGAACCGGACGGGCCGGCGCTCCGGGGAAGTAACCTCCAGGCCACCAAGCAACCGGATGCGCACAAATCGTCTCCAGACTTTGACCGCGGCGACAGAATAGCATCTCGGTGGATCGATTTAACACCGATTTAACGGCGGATCGTCGGACTTCTCCCAGTTGTTCACGCACAGCCGAACAGTCCGAAAACGCCTGCGTGGCACGCTCCCATCCGCAAACTCGAAATGGGAGACCAAAACAATGGCTCACACGGAAACTCGCGCCGCCCGCGGCATGTCCAAACGCTTGCTTGGGTCTGGCTTGAAAAGCGCAGCAATGATGATCGCTGCCTTCACGAGATGGCGGCGGACCGCCGCAAGACGCAGGGCACTGGCAGATTTGACGATCGATCAGCTGAAGGACATCGGTCATTTGGAGGTCCATCAACCAGCACTCGACGCCGTCAAGGCAGTTCTGATCACGAACTTGATATCGATGAGGTAAGATCGGCGCTCAGTTTGATTTGGGCCCTAAAGGTTCCTGAGCTCCAGGCGAGATGCCAACAGGTCCAGAAAAGCGCGTACTTTGGCCGAGGACGACCTGCCTTCCGGCCACACGGCATGTATCGGCACCGGCACCGGCTCGAATTCGGTCAGAACCAGCTCCAGGCGGCCATCGTCCACCAGGTGTTTTACCTGCCAAAGCGGGGAGTAGCCCAAACCCAATCCGTGAACCGCGGCTGCATAGATCGATATCATCAAATTCGACCGGAAGGTGCCCGCGACCTTCACCGGCCGGGGCTTGCCTTCAATCTGAAACATCCATTCGCCTGGGCGGCCGTCAACGGTTCGTACGATGCATTCATGCTCACGCAATTCGAGCGGATGGGCCGGTCGGCCGTGTTGTCGAAAGTAGGCAGGTGCGCCGAACACGACGCGCCGCAGCGCCCCCAGCCGCTTCGCCCGTAGACTGGAATCCGGCAAATCGCCGATCCGGACCGCCAGATCGAGACCCACGGCATCCAGATCGACAAATTCATCGGAAAGCTGGAGGTCAACCTCAGCCTGGGGATATGTCCGCATATAGTCGGCGATGACCGGCATCAGGAAATCCGGGCCGAACAGAACCGGGGCGCTCACACGCAGGATGCCGGACGGCTCGGATCGTCGGTTGGCCGCCTGAAGCCTGGCTTCGTTTATTTCCTCGATGGCAGGCTTGATGCGTTGGAAAAAGGCCGCACCGGCTTCGCTCGGCGTCGAGCGGCGCGTCGTCCTGTGCAGAAGCTCGACCCCGATGGATTCCTCCAATGTCGCCAAAGACCGACTGACCGACTGCAGTGAGCGGTTCAGCCGGCGGGCGGCAGCCGTCAGGCTGCCATGCTCGACAATGGCAATGAAGGCTTCGAAATCATCTATCCGGCTCATCGCTGATTTCTCCCGAAAACCGGGATAAACTATCGCAAAATCGATCAATTGTAACGCAGTTCGCTAGATTTTATCTTCCCTGCACAGGCCGAAAGGCAGACTCGAGGGAAGGAGATCGTCATGCGAACACCCAGTCCAACCGTCCTGGTCGTAGGCGCCGCAGGCCGCGTTGCCGGTTTGGTGGTGCCTGAACTCGTCCGCCGCAATGCCAGGGTTAGAGCGCTTGTTCGTGACGCCGCGGCTGCCGAAAAAGCCCGGAAAGCCGGGGCATCCGAGATCGCGATCGGTGATCTGCGCAACCATCAAAGCCTTGAACAGGCCGTCGAAGGTGTCGACGGTGTCTTCCACATCGGGCCGGCCTTTGCTCCCGACGAAGCCGCCATGGGGGTTGCCATGGTTGAGGCAGCGGCGCGAGCAGGCGTTCGGAAATTCGTCTTCTCATCTGTGATCCAGCCCACCAATACGAGGCTGGAAAACCATGCAAGCAAGGTACCGGTCGAAGCTGCCCTCTATTCGACGAACATGGAATACACCATTCTGCACCCGGCCAATTTCATGCAAAATATCGCGGCGGCCTGGCCGTCCGTCGTCGAGCATGGCGTTTTCGCCGAGCCGTTTCCAAAGACGGCGAAGCTGGCCCGCGTCGACTATCGCGACGTGGCTGAAGTGGCAGCGATCGCACTGACCGAAACGCGTTTGTCCTATGCGACCCTCGAGCTGTGCGCCGACGGTATGCACAGCCGCGAAGAGGTCGTCGCCATGATCAGCGAGGCGCTTGGCCGGCCGGTTTCAGCAGGCGAGCCGACATTTCAGGACTGGGCGGCGAAAGCCCGCCTTCCCTATACCGACCGGCAGTTGCAGATGCTGGCCAAAGTACACAGCCACTACGCCAAATACGGCCTCGGCGGGAACAGCCTGGCGTTGCGCGCCGCGCTTGGCCGCGAGCCGCGTTCGCTGCGAAGCTTCATTCGGGAATTGGCGCTGCCGGTGGCACATGCCGCCTGATCGTCCTCACAATAACGCTTACGCACACTTTCTGATTAGGAGATTTCGATGCAAGCATCACCGGACCGAGCCTTCAAATTGAGAAAGCTGCCGCCCTCCTACGGCGCGGTGGTGATGCCGTTGGTTCTTTCGATTCTGATGTCCTCGATTGTCTCGGCGGTTTCGACGGCAATCGGCGCAGGCTGGACGGACGGGTTTATTGCGGCCTGGAGCTATGCATGGGGCGCTTCATGGCTTGTTGCGTTTCCCAGCCTGCTGATTGTGCTTCCGATCGTGCGCCGGATCGTTGCCGCGATTGTCGATCAGCCGGCCCGGTCCTGATATCACAAACGCAGCGCGCCGGCGGCCGGCGGTCCGGCATCACTATTAGAGCGGCCCGTACGGGGCCGCTCTCGGTTCATGCGCTTGCATCAGGTGAGCGGCGACAGCTGGATCTCGACGCGGCGGTTCTGAGCCCGGCCGGCAGCGGTCGCGTTGGAGGCGATCGGACGCGTCTTGCCGAAGCCGGTGACGGCGAAGCGGCGGGAATCGACGCCCTGTCCCGATAGATAGTTGGCGACCGCCAAAGCGCGGCGCTGCGACAGGTCGAAATTGTGCTCGTCGCCGCCGGTCGAGTCGGTGTGGCCGAACACGTCGACGGTGGTCTGCCGGAACTTTTTCAGCACAAGGGCAACCGAATTCAGCACCGGATAGAAACCAGGCCTCACCGCATCCTGGTCGACGTTGAAGGTGATGTCGGACGGCATGTTGAGGATGATCTGGTCGCCGGTGCGGGTGACGCTGACGCCGGTGCCCTCAAGCTGCCGGCGCAGTTCGGCCTCGTTCTGGTCCATGGTGGCGCCGATGGCGCCGCCGGCAAGCGCACCGATGCCCGCGCCGATCAGCGCGTTGCGGCGGTCGTTGCCGCCGGCAAGCATACCAAGCCCGGCACCCGCCAGCGCTCCCAGACCGGCGCCGGCAGCGGTGTTGGAAACCTTCTGCTCCCCGGTGTAGGGATCGGTGGTGCATGCGCTCACAAGCACAGCCGTCGCCACGACGGCGAGCACAATCTTTTTCATATGGTGGTCCCTCTCCATTCCACGGCCGCGCAACGGCGCACCGCATCAGCCCTTCCAGCGACTTGTAACATGAAATGCGGCGAAAAGCGGACCAGCAAAAGCCGCTGCCGCGGCTTTCCCCGGCTCAATTCCACACCCCTGCAGCGGCTCGCGCGACCACCGCAGTTCGACCGGCTACCAGAGATTCTTGCCGTCGATGACCACCACTTCGACCTTGTCGAGATCGAAATCATCGAACAGCCGCGAATTCACACTGATCTTCGGATTGTCGAAATTCGGCTCGCCTGTCGACCAGTCCGGCGTCTCGGTGAAGGTGCCGCAGCCGCAGGTGGCGCAAAAACCGTGTTTTATGGTTTTCGATCCCCACTGGTAGAACGAAACATTCTCCGGCGGGCTGGTAAGCCTGAATTGCGATGGGGTGTAATAGGCCCACAACGAACCGCGTTTCGAACAGAAGGAACAGGTGCATCGCGTCACAGTCTGCGGCGCTTGCGAAACCTCGAACGTCGTCGCCTTGCAGTGGCAGCTTGCCTTGATGGTCATGGATTAGTCCCTCACAATGCCCGCCGGCCCTACGGCAAGGCACCATAAAGAAACGCTCCTGACAACTCTCCGTCAGCAGATCTGTCGTCTGCAATGCGCAGTTTCAAAAGTGTTGTAACCCAATCGAGGGCGTGTCGATCCCAAAAACCCTGCACACCCTCGGGTCAAGCCCAAGGGCAAGCTTTTGGGGGCGACATGCATCAATAGGACGATGGCGGCACGAACAGACAGATGGTCTTTCCGTCATTGGCGCCGGCGACCGAGCACCAGTGATATGCGCCGTCGGGCGAATTCTTGATGCGCTTGTCGCTATAGGCCACGACTTCGCCTGTCCCCTTGATGACATAGCCTTCGGGGCGCTCGCCGATAGATATCGGCGCAACCTCGCGGCAGTCATAGCCCGAGCAGCAGGAGAACGGATAGCTCCAGCCTTGCGGCATCGCCGCGGTCGGCTTGGCATCATGCGCCAGAGCAGGCGCCGCGAATGGCATCGCGGCAGCTATCAAAACCACTGCCGCGACAAGGGAATTCAGAAATCGGCGCGCCGTGTGAACGGCATGGGCCGGTCTGGTTGTAAGAGCAGGCATGGGCGCAGTTCCTATCAACGGTTGTCAAGCATCTCGCTTGCCCGTTCCCGGAACGTGTCTTCCCAGTGGCCGGATCGTCAGGTCGCAGATACGCCGCGCCCGGCCATAAATGCTTTTTTCCTCCCCAGCGCTTGGATGCTGGGCTGATTCCTTGGTCGGCGCAAGGAATTGCTGTCGCAAACCGAACGCCGACCTCTGCGGCCGGAACCAGCCTGCCGGCCGGGTTGACGAGACTGGTACGATCACCCCCGGCAGCGAGGGTTGCCAATAACGGAATTCGGCTCGCAGTGGTTCCGGGCTCGGCACCGGCAGGCTCGAAGCATTCGCGTCAAAAGCGGAAATCGATTTTGGAAATTCCGATGAAAAACAAAGTTGTAGAACGACAGGTAAGTTCAAGCTGAGAACTCGTCACTCTCGCGCCGTGGCCGTAACTCTCGCGTGATGGACTGAAATTGCCGGGTTGGTGCCCGCCTTCAGTCGATGTCGGCCACCGTTTCTCCGGCGCCACCCTCGATGCGCTGCGACAGCGAGGCCTCCATGAAATCGTCGAGGTCGCCGTCGAGCACGCTCGACGGGCTGGTGCTCTCGACGCCGGTGCGCAGATCTTTCACCAGTTGATAGGGCTGCAGCACGTAGGACCGTATCTGGTGGCCCCAGCCAATATCGCTCTTCGACGCTTCGGTGGCGTTCGCCACCGCTTCGCGTTTCTTCAGCTCTTCCTCGTAAAGCCGCGAGCGCAGCATTTCCCAGGCCTTGGCCTTGTTCTTGTGCTGGGAGCGCTCCGCCTGGCAGGCAACCGCGATGCCGGTGGCGAGATGGGTGATGCGGACCGCCGAATCGGTGGTGTTGACATGCTGGCCGCCCGATCCCGAAGAACGATACGTGTCGATACGGACGTCAGATTCGGAAACGTCGATGTCGATCGTATCGTCGATGACGGGATAGACCCAGACGCTGGCGAAGGAGGTGTGGCGGCGCGCATTGCTGTCATAGGGCGAAATACGCACGAGACGATGCACGCCGGATTCCGTCTTCAGCCAGCCATAGGCGTTGTGGCCCTTGATCAGCAGCGTGGCTGACTTGATGCCGGCCTCTTCGCCGTCATGCACTTCCAGCACCTCGACCTTGAAGCGGCGGCGCTCGGCCCAGCGCGTATACATGCGCAGAAGCATCGAGGCCCAGTCCTGGCTTTCGGTGCCGCCGGCGCCGGCATGGACTTCCAGATAGCTATCGTTGGCGTCCGCCTCGCCCGACAGCAGCGTTTCGATCTGGCGCGCCTTGGCCTCGCCGCGCATCGAGCGGATCGCCGCCTCGGCCTCCGCGACGACGCCCTCGTCGCCCTCTTCCTCGCCAAGCTCGATCAGGCCGATATTGTCTTCCAGAGCCTGGGTGAGGCCTTTGACCGCGGCAATGCCTTCCTCGAGGCCCTGACGCTCGCGCATCAGCTTTTGCGCTTCCAACGGCTCGTTCCAGAGGCTCGAATCCTCGGCGCGGACATTCAGGTACTCAAGCCGCTTTATGGCCTGGTCCCAGTCAAAGATGCCTCCTCAGCAGGGTGATCGCCTGCCTGATCTCGTCGACAATATTTTGCGTTTCCGCGCGCATGGCTGGCTGTTCTGTCCTGTTGCTGAATGGCGGTTTGGTGGCGCGATACATAGGGACGGCAATGTCCCCTGTAAAGCACCGGCCCCTGTAAAGCGGGATGGGCCGGCTCGACCATGATCGTCAAGCCGGCCCGACCGGATGTAACGATTGTCAGTAGAGCCCGCCGCCGCCCGACTGGATAGCCTGGTTGGCCTGCGGCGACAGCGCCCCGCCGGTGGCGTTGGAGCCGTCGGCACCCATGCCGATCACCCAGTAGCTGTCGGCGGGACCGGTACCCGGCTTGAAGGCTTCGATGATGGTTCCGGCGTCACCCTCGTTGGCCCGCATGCCGGTCTTGCGATTGATCGCAATCAGCTTCATGCCTTCGGGAACCTTGAAGTCGACATTGGGCGTGCCGTCCAGCGCTACGCGCATGAAATCCTTGAAGATCGGCGCGGCAAGGCCGCCGCCGGTCGCGCCCTTGCCAAGACCTTTCGGCTGATCGTAGCCCATATAAAGGCCGACAACGAGGTTCGGCGTATAGCCGATGAACCAGGCATCCTTTTCGTCATTGGTCGTTCCGGTCTTGCCGGCGATGTGACGGCCGAGTTCGTTGATGGTGGCGCCGGTACCGCGTTGAACGACGCCCTCCATCATCGATGTGATCTGGTAGGCGGTCATCGGATCGAGCACCTGCTCGGAATTGTCGACCAACTCCGGCTCTGGCTGGTTCTGCCATTCTGCGGCATTGCAGTTTGAGCAGCCGCGTTCGTCCTGCCTAAAGACGGTCTTGCCGTAGCGGTCCTGGATGCGGTCGATCAGCGATGGCTTGATCGACTTGCCGCCATTGGCCATGATCGAATAGGCTGATACCATGCGCATCACCGTCGTCTCGCCGGATCCCAGCGCCATCGGCAGATACGGCGCGAGATGGTCGTAGACGCCGAAACGCTCGGCATACTCCACGACCAGTTTCATGCCCATGTCGTTGGCAAGCCGCACCGTCATCAGATTGCGCGATTTCTCGATGCCGGAGCGCAAGGTCGCCGGACCGGCCACCGTTCCGTCGTAATTCTTGGGCGTCCAGGTCGTGTTGCCGCTCTGGATGGTGATCGGCCCGTCCATGATCACAGAGGCGGGCGTATAGCCATTGTCGAGGGCGGCCGAATAAACGATCGGCTTGAACGACGACCCCGGCTGGCGCATGGCCTGCGTCGCCCGGTTGAACTCCGACTGCGCATAGGAGAAACCGCCGACCATGGCCAGGACGCGTCCGGTATGCGGATCCATGGCGATCAGGCCGCCTTCCACTTCGGGAACCTGGCGCAAGCTGTAGCTGTTGTCCGAGCCGTCGTTCCTCTGCACGAAAATCACGTCGCCCGGCTTCAGCACGTCGGCCGGCGACTTCGCCTTGACGGTTTTGCCGTCGACCACGTGGCGCATGGCGAAGCTCATGTCTTCCTTGCTGACGGTGCCTTCGAGGCGGTCCTTGACGATTTCGCCGGAGATCTGGCGCGTCGGCTGCAGGCCGATGGACAGGCCGGTGGCCGAGCTATCGAGCACGACGGCAAGCGACCATTCCGGCACGTCCTCCAGTCGCTTGACGTTGCCCAGCGGCACGCCCCAGTCGCCGGAAACATCGATGCTCGTGACCGGCCCGCGGTAGCCGCGCAGCGTATCGAACTTCATGAGACCGTTCTGCATGGCCTTGCGGGCAATCAACTGCATCTTCGGATCGAGCGTGGTACGGACGGAAAGGCCGCCCTCGTAGAGCGCATTCTCGCCGTAGCGCGCGATGATCTGGCGACGCACTTCCTCGGTGAAATATTCCCCGGCGAAGAGATAGTTGCCGGTGCGGCGCGGCGTGACGCCGAGCGGCTCGGCCTTGGCCTTCTCGCCTTCTTCATGGGTGACGTAACCGTTCTCGACCATCTGGTCGATGACCCAGTTGCGGCGCTCCAAGGCGCGATCGGCATGCTTGAAGGGATGATAGTTGTTCGGCCCCTTCGGCAGAGAGGCAAGATAGGCAGCCTCGGCCACGGTGAGCTCGTTCACCGATTTGTCGAAATAGGTGAGCGCAGCACCGGCGACGCCATAGGCACCGAAACCGAAGAAAATCTCGTTGAGATAGAGCTCGAGAATGCGATCCTTCGAATAGGCCTGCTCGATGCGGAAGGCGAGGATCATCTCCTTGATCTTGCGCTCGTAGGTCTGGTCTGAAGACAACAGGAAGTTCTTCGCCACCTGCTGGGTGATGGTCGAGGCGCCGACCTGGCGCTTTCCCGAGCCAAGATTCTGCAGGTTGACGACAATGGCGCGGCCAAGGCCGGTCACGTCGATGCCGGGATGATTGTAAAAGTTCTTGTCCTCGGCCGACAGGAAGGCCGCCTTGACTCGATCCGGGATCGCCTGAATCGGCAGATAAAGCCGCCGCTCACGCGCATATTCGGCCATCAGCGCGCCATCCGACGCGTGGATGCGGGTCGTCACCGGCGGCTCGTATTTGGCCAGCACCTCGTAATCGGGCAGGTCCTTCGACAAATGGCCGATATAGATCGCCACGCCCGCCGCGACCAAAAGGGCCAGCGTCGTGCCGATGCCGAAGAAATAGCCAATGAGACGAATCATACCCGCTCCAGTCCTTGGTTCGGGAATTTCCTAAACGAAGCCGCCCTTCGCGCAAGCTTTCGGGACGATCCCAACCCGTAATCGCAAAAGCCATGTCGCGACCATGTGGGCAAAATACGGCAGCGTGGAATTTCGGTTTCGAATGCCGGAAATAAAAGCACAGGGTGTTGTCGCCGTGCAACGCTGCCTCAGGTTGTGGGCGCCGGCGGGCATTTCAGCCTCCGGCCCCCGTTCCGCTCTTGGCCGAAGCAAACAGTGCAACGGCGTTGGTTATGCTTTGGGTCGCCTTGTTGCGCCAATCGGCGCTGAGCAACTGCGCTTCGTCCTTGGCGTTCGACAGATAGCCGAGTTCGACCAGCACGGACGGAACGTCCGGCGCCTTCAGCACCTTGAAGCCGGCAGAACGCTGCGGGTTGTTGATCAGGCCGACGCTGGTGGAAAGCTGGCCGACAAGAGTGTGCGCGAAGCTCATCGAAAAATTATGCGTCTCGCGGCGGATCAGGTCGATCAGGATATCGGTCACTTCCTTGCTGTCGTCCTTGATCTCCATGCCAGCGAACTGGTCGGAAAGATTTTCACGGTCGGCAAGCGCCTGTGCCTCGGGATCGGAAGCCTTGTCGGACACGGTGTAGACGGTTGCGCCGCGAATGCCCTTGAGGCTGATCGTGTCGGCATGGATCGAGATGAGCAGGTCGGCCTCATGCTGGCGAGCAATGCGCACGCGATCGTCGAGCCGCAGGAACTCGTCCGTTTCGCGCGTCAGGAACACGTCATATTTGCCGCTGGCGGTGAGCTTGTCGCGCAGTTCCATGGCAAAGGCGAGCGTCACGTTCTTCTCGACAGTGCCGTTCAGGCCCTCGGCACCACCGTCGATGCCGCCGTGGCCGGGATCGACGACGACGGTGAAACGATGGCCCGGATTGGAGACCGGCCCGGTACCGACCCTGCCGGCCTTGTCGGCAGAGACTGTCGAGCCGGTGGTCAGCGCCTGATTGGCGAGCGCTGCATCGAATTCCCGCTGCGACGCCGCCGACATGTCGATGGCGATGCGGTAGCCACTGCCGTCATCGTTCTTCAGCACGTCGAGATTGTCGACGGCGAACGGTCCCTTGCCGGTGAGAATCAGCCGCGATTTTCCCTCGCCGAGTCCGCCGTAACGCACGGCGCGGACAAGGCCGCGCGGCTTCACATCCTTGGCATTTAGGGCGAATCTCGTGGCCGGCAGATCGATGACCAGACGATTGGGGCCGCGCAGCAGGAACCATTTGATGTCGGGATCGCGGTCGAAATTGATGACGATGCGCATCTTGGTGGCATCGCCGGCCATCTTGTAGCTTGTGGCGCCGATCGGTACGTCGGCAGCACGCGAAAGTGGCGGAAAGACTAGGCAAGCCAGGATCAGCGGCAGCAGGCAGGCGGTGCGGAACAACCAGCCTCCATGATGACGGCCCTTGTCTGCGAAGCCTGCCAGTCCCATCTTTCTACCAGTCGCTCCTGTTTGGCGTCATGCCCGATCGTTCGTCAAAGTGCCCTATTGCTTGTCAAAGTGCCGGTCAAAGTGCCGGCAGGCCGCGAACTCGATTAACGATTGGTATCCAGAGAAGGTTAACCAAGCCTTTTCATGGAAGGCTTGGAACCTGGGCTTCCGTTGCGGAACGGCTTTTTGCCGGCGTCGGGAATCGGGGTTGCCTTCCAACCCGCCAAATCATAAAAGCGATGGTGGATCACTGCAATCCTGGAACCGTCCTCCTCCGCAGCTTCCTGCTACAGGTCAGACGCAAGACGGCTCCTTTCGCTTCAGGCGAAGAAGGCATCGGTGATCGCGACGATTTTCGCAGGCGTGCTCCCGTGGCGGGGGAATCGCCTGCGTGAGCAAAACGGCCGGGATTGTCCCGTGCCGGCTCTGTATGAGCAAACAAGCTGGTCCGGTTTTTCCCGGGCTTTGGTTCAAAAGGTTCTGCTGGTTACGATGGCTTCAAGCGCAATCATGGAAAGGTCCGCAACAAACCGCGCCACTACGGCTGCGGGCGGCACCGCCATGGCGCTCAGGCAGCGGCCGGCGGACGTTCAATTGTCCGGCACCCATGTTCCAGGTCCACGGCAGCGGGCATTGCCCCGCAAGCTGCGGCCGACGGCTGCCGGGGGGAAACGAAATAATGCCCAACAAAATGCTGATAGACGCCTCCCACCCGGAGGAAACACGCGTTGTCGTCGTTCGCGGTAACCGTATTGAAGAATTCGACTTTGAATCCCAGGACAAGAAGCAGCTCAAAGGAAACATCTATCTCGCCCGCGTAACGCGCGTCGAACCTTCCCTCCAGGCAGCCTTCGTCGAATATGGCGGTAACCGTCACGGTTTCCTCGCCTTCAGTGAAATACACCCCGACTATTACCAGATTCCGGTCGCCGACCGTCAGGCGCTGCTGCGTGCGGAAGCACAGGAAGCCCAGGACGAAGAGGACGAGGAAGCCGCCGAGGGCGACGACCGCCAGAGCCGCGACCGCGGCAAGCGCGGACGCCGGCGTGGCGGCAAGAGCCGCGACCGCGGCGAGCACAGGCGCGAGGCAGGCGCGTCCGACGGTGAGAATGGCGAGAGCGGCGAAGATGCCGTCGCAGAGAACCTGGATGCCGCTGCCGACGGCGGCGACACCATGTCCGATACTGTCGGACAGAGCGAGGATGCCGCCGGACAGAGTGATGAAGTCGCCGATAGCGGCGAGACCGAGCCGTCCGAAGGCGGATCCAGTTCCATCGCTGCCAGCGTCGACGCCGACGTAATCTCGGAAGCCGTCCCGCAAGTAGAGACAAGGGAGGTCGAGACAGGCGGGGCCGAGACGAGCGGCGAAGCGACGTCCGAAGACAATGATCGCGGCATGCTGGAGGAGGTGCAATCCTCGCATTCGGACGATCACGAGGTCGAATCGGTCGGCGCCGAAGACGCGCTGGAAGAAGTGCGCAACCGCCGCAAGCCGGTGCGCCGCCAGTACAAGATCCAGGAAGTGATCAAGCGCCGGCAGATCCTGCTGGTGCAGGTCGTCAAGGAAGAGCGCGGCAACAAGGGTGCAGCGCTGACCACCTACCTGTCGCTGGCCGGCCGCTATTCGGTGCTGATGCCGAACACGGCGCGCGGCGGCGGCATTTCGCGCAAGATCACCAATGCGCAGGACCGCAAGCGGCTGAAGGAAGTGGTCGCCGATCTCGAAGTGCCGCAAGGCATGGGCGTCATCCTGCGTACGGCCGGCGAAAGCCGCACCAAGGCAGAGATCAAGCGCGACTACGAATATTTGATGCGGCTTTGGGAAAATGTCCGCAATCTGACGCTTCAATCCACGGCCCCTGCCCTGGTTTATGAGGAAGGCAGCCTGATCAAGCGGTCGGTGCGCGACCTCTACAACAAGGATATCGACGAGATCCTGGTTTCCGGCGAAGAAGGCTACCGCGAGGCCAAGGATTTCATGCGCATGCTGATGCCGAGCCACGCCAAGGTGGTACAGCCGTTCCGCGATACGACGCCGATCTTTGTGCGCAACGGCATCGAAGCACAGCTCGACCGCATGCTGCAGCCGCAGGTGACGCTGAAGAGCGGCGGCTACATCATCATCAACCAGACGGAAGCGCTGGTCGCCATCGACGTCAATTCGGGCCGTTCCACCAAGGAGCACTCGATCGAGGACACCGCGCTTCACACCAATCTGGAAGCCGCCGAGGAAGTCGCCCGGCAATTGAGGCTACGCGATCTCGCCGGCCTGATCGTCATCGACTTCATCGACATGGAGGAGAACCGCAACAACCGCTCCGTCGAGAAGCGGCTGAAGGATCACCTGAAGAACGACCGCGCCCGCATCCAGGTCGGCCGCATCTCGCATTTCGGGCTGATGGAAATGTCGCGTCAGCGCATCCGTGCCAGCGTGCTGGAATCGACGATGAAGCCTTGCCCGCATTGCGGCGGCACCGGCCATGTGCGCTCCGATTCGTCGGTTGCGCTGATGGTGGTGCGGGCAATCGAGGAATTCCTGCTCAAGGATTCGCGCAGCCACATCACGGTGCGGACGCCGGCAGCGACCGCGCTCTATGTGCTCAATCACAAGCGCGGCACGCTGGTGGAATTCGAGCACCGCTTCGGCGTGACCATCACCATCGAAGCCGATGACACGGTCGGTGCACAACACTATGCCATCTTCCGCGGCGCGCTGGCCGAAAAGCCGGAAGGCTTTGTCGAGGCCCGCACGTTCCCGGCCTATGTCGAGCCGGAAGAACCCGAGGACGAGATCGTCATCGAGGAGGAAGAGGAGGCACCGGTGCAGGCTGAGCAGCCACGCCCTGCCCAGCAGCCGCAGCAGCCAAGGTCCGGCGAGGACGGCGAAGGCCGCGATCGCAAGCGCCGCAAGCGCCGCAGACGGCGCGGCGGCAAGGATCGCGAACACGGGGATCGTGAACACGGGGATCGTGAACAGGCCGCTGCCGGGGAAGGTGCTTCCGTTTCGGCGCCGACGGACGACGCCCTCGTAGCCGCCGGCGATCAAGGCGCCGAAGCGGAACGTGAAGCGCCGGCCGGGGTTGCCGAAACTGCGGAAGCGGCGGACGACGGTCACGGCAAGAAGCGCCGGCGCGGCAAGCGCGGCGGCAAGCGCAATCGCCGTGAAGACGGTGAGGACGGCGTCGAAGCCAGCGCCGGCGAGCCGGCCGGCATGACAGAAGGTGCCGTATCGGAAGCAGAGCCGGTGACTGGCGAGCCGGAAGGTGCGCCGCCTGCCGAAGAGCTTGCGGTGCGTGCTCCGGCGAACGACGACACGCCGAGCGCCGAAAAGCCGAAGAAGCCGCGCCGTGCCGCCAAGCCGAAGAAGGCCGCGGCGGAAGCAGTTGCCGAGATTGCGGGCGCCGAGACATCGGCCGCCGAAGCCGCGGCGGTGGCTTCCGGCGAGACCGCTGCGCCGGTTCGGCAGGAGACCGAAGTGGCGGCTGGCAAGGAAACGCCGAAAGCCCGGCCGTCGCGGCGCAAACCCGCACCGGTGGATGCTCCGGTCGTGCCGGTCGTCTCCTCGATCGTCCCCGACGAGGCAAAGACCGAGGAAGCAAAGGCCGAGGACAAGCCGAAGCGTGCCGGCTGGTGGCAGCGGAAGGGCTTTTTCTAAGCTTTCCGTGTATTAGCCAGACTTTCTGATTAAAAGAATCCCGCGCTGCCGACTGGCTGCGCGGGATTTCTTCGTGCCAATTCCAGGCGACAGGCACTATGGCGCGAAGATCGACCAGTTCATCATCTTCGCCAGTTTCTCCAGCGCGATCGAGCCCAGCCTGGAATTGCCATTGGCATTGAGGCCAGGCGACCACACCGCAAGCGAGGCGACGCCCGGCACGATCCCCAATATGCCGCCGCCAACGCCGCTCTTGCCGGGAATGCCGACACGGAAAGCGAAGTCGCCGGAGCCGTCATAATGGCCGCAGGTCAGCATCATCGCGCCGATGCGGCGGGCGCGCTCGGCCGAGACGACGGAATGCCCGGTCGCCGGATTGTTGCCGCCATTGGCGAGAAAGCGCCCGGCCAGGGCGAGTTGCCGGCAGCTCATGGCGATCGCGCAATGGTGGAAATAAACGCCCAGCGCCAGTTCCGGCGCGTGATTGAGATTACCGAACGATTTCATGTAATTGGCAAGCGCAAAATTGCGAAAGCCGGTGGCACGTTCGGACGCCGCGACCTCGCGATCGATGATGATCGTGTCGTCATCGGCCAGGAACTGGATGAAGCGCAGGATCTCGCCGATCGCCTCGCGCGGCTGATGGCCGGCAAGCAGGATGTCTGAAACGACGATGGCGCCGGCATTGATGAACGGATTGCGCGGAATGCCGTTCTCGTGCTCGAGCTGGACGATCGAGTTGAACGGATTGCCCGACGGTTCGCGTCCGACCCGTTGCCATAGCGCGTCGCCGACATTGCCGAGCGCCAGCGTCAGCGTGAATACCTTTGAGATGCTCTGGATCGAAAATGCCTCGTCGGCGTCGCCCGCGGTCAGCACGCGGCCGTCATTGGTCACCGCGGCAATGCCGAATTTTTTCGGGTCGATCTTGCTCAGCTGCGGAATATAGCTGGCAACGTCGCCGCGATCGGCACGCTCCGCCATTTCGGCGGCAACCTCGCGCAGTGCCTGTTCAAGCTGGGGCGCCTGTTCAAGCTGGAGCACCTGTCCGCGTTGCGCCGCCTGTTCAAGCTCCGGCATCGTCGTCCCCGCTACTTCAGCCAGCGTTCGATACGCGCCATCGCCTCGACCATGTCGTCGTGGCTGCCGGCGTAGGAAAAGCGCATCGTGCGATGGCCCTGCAGCGGATCGAAATCGCGGCCGGGTGTCGCCGCCACATGCGCCTCCGCCAGCATCCTGCGCGCGAACGCCATGCTGTCGTTGGTGTGCCTGGTGACGTCGCAGAAGGCGTAGAACGCGCCGTCCATGGGCGCGGCCAAAGCAAAGCCGAGCTCCGGCAGGCGTTGCATCAGGAGCTCGCGGTTCCAGGCATAGCGCGCCTTCACCGCTTCCAGCTCTTCTGTCGCCTTGAACGCCTCGATCGCGGCAATCTGGGACAGTTCGGGCGGCGAGATGTAGAGGCTCTGGGCGATGCGCTCGATCGGCCGCACCAAATCCTGCGGCAGCACCATCCAGCCGATGCGCCAGCCGGTCATGCAATAATATTTCGAGAAGGAATTGATCACCGTCACGTCCGCGCCGAAAGACAGCGCCGTCGTGTCGGGCGCCGCATAGGCCAGCCGGTGGTATATTTCGTCTGAGATCACGGCGATGCCGAGCTCGTGCGCCATCTTGACCAGCGCCTCGAGATCGCCGGCGGGAATCACCGCGCCAGTCGGATTGGCCGGGCTGGCGAACAGCGCGCCCTTCAGCGGTTTTTCGCGGTGCGCGGCTTTCAGGTGCTCGGCATGAAGATAGGCGGCGCCGTCGAGCTCGATCTCGGCGATGTCGATGCCGAGCGCAGCCATGATGTTGCGATAGGCCGGATAGCCCGGCGCGGCGATGGCGACGCGGTCGCCCGGATCGAACATCGCCAGGAAGGCAAGGTTGAAGGCAGCCGACGATCCGGTGGTAACGGCTACCCGCTCGGGCGGCACGTCAAGCCCGTAATGCTCGCCATAATGGGCCGCGATTGCCTTGCGCAGGCCGGCGAGGCCCAGCGCGTCGGTATAGCCGATGCGGCCTGCTTTCAAGGCGCTCGCCGCCGCTTCGCGAACCCCGGCCGGTGCCGGGTCGGACGGCTGGCCGACTGCCATGGAAACGACCGGCACGCCCTTGGCCTTCAGCCGATTCGCCTCGGCCAGGATGTCCATGGCGTGGAACGGCTCGACGGCGCCGCGGCGCGAAAGCGAAACAACCATTTTTCAACCCACCACACTTGTCCGCACGTGCCGGCCATGCAGGCCGCGCCGCACAAATGCCCGATTGATGTGGGGATCACAAGTTCGGTAAGTTTTAAGGTGCCGACTTTTCATCCTTCGCCCGCTCGTCTACCAGTGGACCTGCCATGTTAAGCCGACCCAGATCGACGATCGCCAGGACAGCGCGCGCCTTCGCAACGCTTTCGCTTGCCGCGGTGCTAGCCATGGCTGGCTCGGTCAGCGCGTTTGCGCAGAATGTGCCGGTGGTACGCGATGCCGAGATCGAGGCGCTGGTGCGGGATTACGCACGGCCGATCTTCAAAGCGGCCGGCTTATCGGGCGACGCCATCAACATCGTGCTGGTCAACGACCAGAGCTTCAACGCCTTTGTTGCTGGCCGCCGCATGTTCATCAACACCGGCGCGCTGATGACAGCCGAAACGCCCAACGAGATCATCGGGGTCATCGCCCACGAGGCCGGCCATATCGCCGGCGGACACCAGCAAAAGTTGCGCGAACAGCTCGAGCGCGCCAAGACGATGGCAATCCTGGCGACGCTGCTTGGCGCCGGCGCCATGGTGGCCGGCGCCACCAGCAATAGCCGCGGCCTTGCTGGGGCCGGCATGGGCGTGATGGCCGGCGGCGGCGAGATGGCGCAACGCAGTATCCTCGCCTATCAGCGCACCGAAGAGATGACCGCCGACCGCTCGGCAATCGCTTATCTCAATGCTACCGGCCAGTCCGGCATGGGCATGCTGAAGACGTTCAGCCGTTTCCAGAACGCATTGTCGCTCTCGGGCGCCCAAGTCGATCCCTACAAGATCAGCCATCCGATGCCGCAGGAGCGTATCGCCAATCTCGAAGTGCTGGTGAAGCAGAGCCCTTACCTCGACAAGGTCGACCCACCGACACTGCAGCAGCGCCACGACATGATGCGCATCAAGATCGCCGCCTATATGCAAGGACAGGCCGCCGCGTCGCGATTGATGCGCAAGAACCCCGGCAGCCTCGCCTCGCGCTATGGCGACGCGCAGATGACCTATCTCTTCGGCAATCTGGCCTCGGCGCTCACCAAGACCAGCGCACTGATCAAGGAACAGCCGAAAAATCCCTATTTCCAGGAATTGCGCGGCGACATCCTGATGAAGGCGAACAGGCCGAAGGATGCGGCGGACGCCTATGCCAGGTCGGTCAGCCTCGATCCGGCGCGATCCGGGCTGCTGCCGGTCTCGTACGGCCAGGCGCTGATGGCTATCGGCACGCCGGATTCGCTGAAGAAGGCGGTGGCGCAGATCAACACGGGCCTCGGGCGGGATCGCGAAAACGCCGCCGGATACCGCTATCTGGCACAGGCCTATGGCGAACTCGGCAACATCCCGGCGGCCGAGCTTGCAACCGCCGAAGGGCATTTCTATTCCGGCGACTACAAGAATGCGAAGATCTTCGCCATGCGGGCGCAGCAGAGCATGAAGCGGGGCGAGCCGGGCTGGCTTCGCGCGCAGGACATTATAAACTACGCACCATCAGGTAAGAAGAAGTGAACCTTTCGGACGCACGCTGCGACACAGCCGAACCGAGCGGACCCGAACACAGGCTAGAGGATCGAGGATCATGACCAAGGCAATTCTGCTGGGCACTACCGGAGTGGCAGCCGCCCTCGCCATGCTGGCGTTCGGCTTCGTCGCCGGAAGTCCGCAGACGGCGAAGGCCGGCACGGCGCAGCTTGTCCAGACGGCGTCCTCGGAAACCAAGCTCGACCGCACCGAAGTCGAAGGCATCGTCCGCGACTATCTGCTGAAGAACCCGGAAGTGCTTCTGGAAGCCCAGCAGGCGCTCGAGGCCAAGCAGAAGGAAGAACAGCGCGTCGCCAGTCTCGGCGTCATCAAAGACGCCAAGGACCAGATTTTCAACTCCGCCTTCGACGGCGTTGTCGGCAATCCGAACGGCAAGGTCACAATCGTCGAGTTCTACGATTACAATTGCGGTTACTGCAAACGCGCCATCGATGACATGCGCGCGCTGACCAAGGCCGATCCGGACCTGCGTTTCGTGCTCAAGGAATTCCCGATCCTCGGCCCTGATTCGCAGAAGGCGAGCGTCGTCTCGATGGCCTTCCACTTGATGAAGCCGGAGAAATACGGCGAATTCCACAACGCGCTGCTCGGCGGCCAGGGGCGCGCCACCGAGGCGGCGGCAATCAAGGTGGCGCTGTCGCTCGGCGCCGACGAGGCGGCGCTGCGCGAAAAGATGAAGGACCCGAGCATCACTGAGGCCTTCTCCAAGACCTATGATCTTGCCACCAAGCTCGCCATCACCGGAACGCCGTCCTATGTCGTCGGCAACGAGGTTGTGTTCGGCGCGCTCGGCCAGGAAGTGCTGGCCGAAAAGATCGAGGCGGCGAAGGCCGCACTCTGATTAGCGTTCGGGTTTCGATCAGGCTGCGGGTTTCCGGCGCGGGCCGTTTTCCGGCTGTTGTGGACGGCGAAAGAACGCACTTGCGCTCTTTTCGCCAGCGTCTATGCCCATTATAGAGGGTCCGGCGCGCCGGCTTAGCCGCGCCGGGAAAGGTCGGCATTTTTTGAAAACGGTTTTCGTCCTGAACGGCCCCAATCTCAACGCGCTCGGCAAGCGCGAGCCGGGCATCTATGGCGGCAAGACGCTTGCGGCGATCGCCGACGACTGCAAGCAGGCGGGTGCCGCACTTGGGCTGGAGATCGATTTCCGCCAGTCGAACCATGAGGGCGACCTCGTCGACTGGATCCACGAGGCCGCCGAGAAGGCCGCCGCAATCGTCATCAATCCAGGCGCCTACGGCCACACCTCGATCGCCATTCACGATGCCATCCGCGCCGTCGCGCCGCTGCCGGTCGCTGAGGTGCATCTCTCCAACATCCACGCGCGGGAACCATTCCGCCACGTCTCCATGGTCGCGCCGGTCGCTGTCGGCATGATCTGCGGGTTCGGGCCGCTCGGCTACACGCTGGCGCTGCAGGCGCTGGCTGCACGCCTATGACCGGCCAACAAACAGAAGGCTCGAAAATGTCGATAAAGAAGAACGGTGTTGACCAGCAGCTGATCCGCGACCTGGCGGGCATACTGAACGACACCAACCTCACTGAGATCGAGGTCGAGCTGGGCGATCTGAAGGTGCGCGTCTCGCGGCAGGCGCCGGCCGTCCATGCGATCGCCGCAGCGCCGCCAGCCTATGCCCCGGCAGCAGCGCAGCCTGCGGCAGCGGCCGCGCCGGCGACGCCCGACGTGTCGAAGAACGCCGTCGCCTCGCCAATGGTCGGCACCGCCTATCTGGCACCGTCGCCCGACGCCAAGCCGTTCATCGAAATCGGCCAGAAGGTCAAGGAAGGCCAGACGCTGCTGATCATCGAGGCGATGAAGACGATGAACCAGATCCCCTCGCCGCGCGCCGGCATGGTGACGGCGATCCTGTTCGAAGATGCGCAGCCGGTCGAATACGGCATGCCGCTCGTCGTGATCGAGTAGAGCCGGGAACAGGCGAAAGATGTTCCAGAAAATCCTCATCGCCAATCGCGGCGAAATTGCCCTCAGGGTGCTGCGCGCCTGCAAGGAGCTTGGCATCCAGACGGTGGTGGTGCATTCGACCGCCGACGCCGACGCCATGCATGTGCGTCTCGCCGACGAGAGCGTCTGCATCGGCCCGCCGCCGTCGCGCGACTCCTATCTCAACATCCACCAGATCGTCGCCGCCTGCGAGATCACGGGCGCCGACGCGGTGCATCCCGGCTACGGTTTTTTGTCGGAGAATGCCAAGTTCGCCGACATCCTCGCCGCGCACAACATCACCTTCATCGGCCCGACCGGCGACCATATCCGCATCATGGGCGACAAGATCGAGGCCAAGCGCACCGCAAAGCGCCTCGGCATTCCCGTGGTACCCGGCTCCGACGGCGCGGTCACCGAGGAAAAGGAGGCCAAGCGCATTGCCGCCGAGATCGGCTACCCCGTGATCATCAAGGCGTCGGCCGGCGGCGGCGGGCGCGGCATGAAAGTGGCGCATAGCGAGGCCGACCTCGAGGTGGCGCTGCAGACGGCACGCTCGGAGGCGGGCGCCGCCTTCGGCGACGACGCCGTCTATATCGAGAAGTATCTGCAGAAGCCGCGCCATATCGAAGTGCAGGTGTTCGGCGACGGCGCCGGGCGCGGCGTGCATTTCGGCGAGCGCGACTGCTCGCTGCAGCGCCGCCACCAGAAGGTCTGGGAAGAAGCGCCCTCGCCGGCGCTCAATGCCGAGGAGCGCGCACATATTGGCGGCGTCTGCGCCAAGGCGATCGCCGATCTCGGCTATTCCGGCGCCGGCACCATCGAATTCCTTTATGAGAACGGCGAGTTCTATTTCATCGAGATGAACACGCGCCTGCAGGTCGAACATCCGGTGACCGAGGCGATTACCGGCATCGACCTCGTGCACGAGCAGATCCGCGTCGCCTCGGGCGGCGGGCTTTCGGTGCGCCAGGAAGATATCCGCTTCCACGGCCATGCTATCGAATGCCGCATCAATGCCGAGGATCCGCGCACCTTCACCCCCTCGCCGGGCACCATCACCCACTTCCACACGCCAGGCGGCCTCGGCATCCGCGTCGATTCCGGCGTCTATTCCGGCTACAAGATCCCGCCCTACTACGACAGCCTGATCGGCAAGCTGATCGTGCACGGCCGCAACCGCGTCGAGTGCATGATGCGGCTGCGACGCGCGCTCGATGAATTCGTGGTCGACGGCATCAAGACCACGCTGCCGCTGTTTCGCGACCTCGTCGGCAACGCCGACATCGCCAATGGCGACTACGACATCCACTGGCTGGAAAAATATCTGGCCAAAGGCGAGTGACTCAGGGGCGACGCGATGACCCGCCCCTACGCACCCGGCTATCGCATCCCGACCGACCTGTTGCTCAAAGCCTATGCCTCCGGCGTCTTCCCGATGGCCGAAAATGCCAATGACCCCGAGGTGTTCTGGGTGCGGCCGGAGACGCGCGGCATCATTCCGCTCGACGGTTTCCACATCCCGAAGAGCCTGAGGAAGACGATCCGCAAGGATCTGTTCGAATTCCGCATCGATTTCGATTTCGAGGCGACGATCGACGCCTGCGCCGAAAGACGCGAGGAACGGCGGTCGACCTGGATCAACGCACCAATCCGCGAAGCCTATGTCGAGCTGCATCGGATGGGCCATTGCCATTCGGTCGAGGCCTGGCACGACGACCGGCTGGTCGGCGGGCTCTACGGGGTGTCGCTCGGCCGGGTGTTCTTCGGCGAGAGCATGTTTGCCAGGGAGACCGACGCCTCGAAGGCCTGTCTGGTTCATCTGGTCGAGCGCCTGAAGGCGCGCGGCTTTGCGCTGCTCGATACGCAGTTCACGACCGAGCATCTCAAACGTTTCGGCGCAATCGACGTGCCACGTGGCAAGTACGAGAAGATGCTGGCCGAGGCGCTAAAGGGCGAGGCTGTGTTTTTTCCGTGATCTAGAACGGTTCATCGTTTCACGGAAACGCCGAACCGGTCTATTTTGTGTTTTGACGCAATTCCGCACGGAAAACCGTTCACACTTTTCCTGGAATTGCTCTACCGGCCGGTCAGCCCTTGGTCGCCGTCACCAGCGGTGTCTGTGCATGGAACATCATCTTCCAGCCATTGACGCGGTGGACATAGCCGGTACTGACCAGTGCTGCATAGGCTTCGCCATTTTGCCGGGTCGCACGCGCCTCGTAGGTCAGCATGACGATGTCGCTGCCGGGCTCGATGATGCCCTTGAGGTCGATGTCGAGCTCGCGCCAGCGCTTCGGCTCCGTCGCGGTTTTGGCCAGATCGGCGTTGCTCATCACCCGCGCCATCTGCGGGAAGGCCACCAGGCATTCGGTGTCGGCGTTGGCCTTGAAATAGTCGGCGTCGCCGGTCCAGAATCCCTTTTCGATGTCGAGAAGCTCGCTTTTGTTGGCCATCATCATGGCAACCTCCTCCCTAGAGAAGCCCCAACGCTCGGACAACAAGGCGGTTCCGCAAGACGCCGTATCCGCCGCGCTGACAGGTTCTAGTTGGTTTTGGGGGCAGCGGGTGCCGGCACGTCGGACTTCTGCTTGCAGCCCTTCAGCCAGATATCATAGACGGCGTGCTCGACGGCGTTGATCCCGGGGCTTTCGGCAAACATCCAGCCGGTGAAGATACGGCGGATTTTCCGGTCGAGCGTGATCTCGTCGACCTCGACGAACGAATCCGTCTTCGGCTCTTCGTTTTCCGGCCGCGAATAGCAGATGCGCGGCGTCACCTGCAAAGCGCCGAATTGCACCGTCTCGTCGATATAGACGTCGAAGGTGATGATCCGGCCGGTGATCTTGTCGATGCCGGCGAATTCAGCGACGGGATTGGTGATGCGCTCGGATACTGCGGGTGCTGCGGGTGCCACCGACGCGTCCGGCGCAGGCGGCGCCAACTCCTGCGCAGCAGCAAGCGCCACCATAGAAGCGAGAACGACCGCGGTTGATCCGCCCGTCAAAATTCGGCTGAACATGCTCATGCAAGGTCCGGTGGTTTGCGCCCGGGTGATTCTCTTAACGCCAAGGCTAGTTGCTGCTGTCGGATCAGCAAACAGCTAAACAGCAATTGTGGCGACAAAGGACCGCGCCCGTGGGGACGGTGCCTGTGGGAACCGCGCGCGTGTCGCGGCGATCGATCACGAACCGGGCGTCCAGGCGTCGTAGTCGCCCGTCACCTGCGGACGATGCTGGTTGGTCAGCACCGAGCCCTTCGGGCGATAGGCTGCGGGGCTGCCGGTGAGGTTCGGCACATGCGGCTTTTGCCAGTCGCGGGGCTTGTAGTCTTCCGTTGGCGGCGCAACGTCGACACGGTGATGGATCCAGCCATGCCAGCCGGGCGGAATCGCCGAGGCTTCCGAATAGTCGCGGTAGATGACCCAGCGGCGGGTGCGGCCTTCCGAATCGACGCCGCCCTCGTAGTAGACGTTGCCGACCTCGTCCTGCCCGACCATCTTGCCGTGCCGCCAGGTGTGGAAGCGCGTTCCCAGCGTCTGGCTGTTCCACCAGGTGAAAAACTGCAGAAGGAAAGTTTTCATCCAAATCCTCGTGGCAAGTCCTTGTAGCAAGTCCTCGCGGCGCCTGTTCCTGCTTATGGCGTCACGGCATTGCGAAGGCAAGGGTCTTGCCGCAACCGACAAGCAAATGGCTGGCGGGCAAGCGATACATTCATGCGATCCTCGCGACCGCGCGAAGCGGATGAAATGGGTTGTTGGCAACCTTACGCAGCGTTATTCTAGGAATTGATGCTTCGTCGCCTCAAGGGCGGCAAATGAGAGGGGCTCATGTCATCGCTGGCGGGCACGGCCGGTCGCGCATTGCCGCAGGTCGTTGAGGCGATCTACGATTCGATTGCCGACGTCGGCCGCTGGCAAGCGACACTCGAGGCCATCTGCAGCCTGGCGGAAGGCCAGCTTGCCATGCTCGCCGTCATCGACACGATCAGCAGTTCCGCGCGGTTTTCGGTGTCTTGCGGCGATCCCGCAGTTCTTGAGCCGTTGAAGCATGACTACGGCTCGCAAGTGCCGTTCTACGCGGCGGTTCCCAAGATGGAGATCGACGTGCCATTCACCGTCGATTCGATCTACGCCCTGCAAGGTCCAGATACGCGACAGAGATGGCTCGAAAGCCGCATCGTGCGCGAATGGGTGCAACCCAACCGGCTGGACGATTTCTTCTGGGTGGCGTTGATGAAGCGGCCGACCCGGATCGGCACGCTAATGGTGGTGACCGACAAGGACAGACGCCAGATTTCCCGCGAGGATCTCGAGCTTGTCTGCCTGCTGGCGCCGCATGTGCGGCGCGCGGTGACCATCGGCGACCTGTTCGAGGCGGAGCGGCGCAAGGCCGAAATCTTCCGTTCCATCATCGAAAGCCTTGACCATCCCGTGCTGATCGTCGCCGAAGACATGACCATCATCTTCGCCAACCCGACAGCCGAAGCGCTGCTCGCCGAAAACATCTCGGTCGCTTGCGTGCGCGGACAGCTTTCCTTCACCTATGCCAACGCCAATGCCGCGATCGGCCGTGCCGTCCAGCTCGGCACGCGCGACGAATTCGCGCTCGGACCTTGCGGCATCAACATTCCGCTGGCCAAGACGGCCGTTCCGGCGGTGGCCCATGTGATGCCGCTGGCGCGGCGTGAAATCTCGGCGCGTATCTCGCAGCGCGCCGCCGCGGCGATCTTCATCGCCGCGGCCGGTTCGGCACCAATCCCGGCGCTGGACGCCATTGCGGCGCTGTTCGGACTGACCGCGGCAGAGAGGCGCGTCGCCGGTCACGTTGCCGCCGGCCTGACGCGAAAGGAAATCGCCGCGGCCGGCGGCGTCTCGGATGGCACCGTCAAGTCGCAGCTGGCAACGATCTTCGACAAGACCGGTACCGGCGATCAGCGCGAGCTCGAACTCTTGATGCGCGAATTGTCGCCGCCGTTGCGCTCCAGTTGATTTGCGCAGATCCCCCGGACCGGCCGTGGTCCAAAAGGCTCGGCCGGTAAGTTTTCCAAGCCTTTAAGAACATCATCCGCAAAATCTGCAAAACGAAACCGGCATCGTTGCAATTCGGCCAAAATCATGGTGCGGTCGTTCGCGGTCCAGAAACGCGGCACTATGCTCGGCTGGAAAGAAAATGGTTTCTGGCGCGGATCTCGATCTTTGATACCGACATCTACCGAGCGGCTGCTCCCCTACCTTTTCCTGCTTGGGCTGATCGTCATCGCGGTCGCTTTCCGGCCACTGCTGCCCGTCGACGAAACGCGATATCTCAGCGTCACCTGGGAAATGTATCTGAGCGGACAGATCTTCGTCCCGACGATGAATTTCGCGCCCTATCTGCAGAAGCCGCCGCTGCTGTTTTGGCTTATCGACCTTGTCTGGACCGTTTTCGGCGCCAGCCGGCCGGCGGCGATGCTGGTCATCTTCGCCGCCTCCTCACTCGTCATCTGGCTGACGACGGCTTTGGCAAGGACCCTGTTTCCCGGCCGCGACGACATCGCACGGCGCGTCCCCTGGCTGGTCGTCGGAAGCAGCGTGTTCGTCATCTATTCGACGCTGATCCTGTTCGACCTGTTGCTGACGGTCTTCGTGCTCGCCGCGCTGTTGTCGTTGATTGCCTTTGCCCGGAGCGGCGACCGCTGGCAGGCCGTTCTGGCCGGGTTGTTCATCGGCATGGGCGTGCTGACGAAAGGCCCGGTGGTGCTCATCCATATCGGCGCGCCCATCCTGTTCTACCCGTTCTGGCGCGACCGGCGGGCGGGACTGGCGACACCGAACTTCCTCGCTGGAGTGGGCCTGGCAGTGCTCGCCGCGCTAATTCCGGTGGCGATTTGGCTGGTGCCGGCGACCATCCTGACAAAGGGCAGTTTCGTCTATGATCTGGTCTGGAACCAATCGGCGGGGCGCGTCACCGGCAATTTGCGCAATTCGCACGGCCGGCCGTTCTATTTCTATCTGCTGCTGCTGCCGGTCATGTTCATACCGTGGATTTTTATACCTGAGGTATGGCGATTGAAGCTGCGCACGCGGATACGCAGCCTGATCGAGACGAAGTCGCCCGATCTGCGCGCCTTGCGCCTGCTGTCGTTCTCGTTCGTTGCCGTGTTGCTGGCATTCAGCGCGATATCCGGCAAGCAGCCCCACTATGTCGTGCCGATGTTGCCGTTCGTGACCATCCTATTCGGGTATTTCATGGCGGAGATCCCGCTCGCCAGGCTGAAAAGCTCGGCCGTCGTCATGCTTGTCATTTTCGGCATCGGCCACGCGGTGGCATCGGCAACCGCGTTCAAACGCTATGACCTGACGCCGCTCGCCAACTTCGTCGACGAGCGAAAGGATGCGGACTGGGCCGTGGCTTTCGACTATCAAGGCGAAGTCGGCTTCCTGGCCCGGTTGCAAAAGCCATTCGAAACCACCGACAAACCGGAAGAATGGCTTGGCTCGCATCCCAGCGGCTATGTCATCGACAAGGTTTCCAAGGATCCCGGCACCGCAGGGCAAATCGCGTTCCGGCTTCGCGTCGAACGCGGTTATCTCGTCGTGCTGAAGGGACAGCATTGACGATCGTCACCGGTACGCGAATTCATCTCCCGCGCGGGAGATGAAGGCGTTGCTGCTCCGTGGTTCCATCGCTCGATAGAACCGGGAGGTATTCATGCGCAAGCTCATCTCGACAACGCTTTTTGTCTTATCGCTCGCTGTGGCCGGCCTTGCTGCCGATCCGGCATGGAGCTTCAAATGTCAGTCGGGTACGATCGGGCAAGGCAGTTGCTCCTGCTCCGGGACCGCCGACTGCACCGACATGCGGCATTCCAAAATGTGCAAGGGCGACCTGAACTGCGGTTCGGGCAAATGCTCCTGCACGGCCGCATTGGTAGTCGACCCAGGTCCGAAAACCCCCAAGCCCAAGGTCGTCGCGCCGAAGGCGACGACCAAAGGCGTCGTGAAGCAGTAGCCATCCAATCCGAAAGGACGGCGGCTCGACGTCGTTAGGCCCGCCCGATGTTTTCGCGGTTCATCCCCCGTGCGGGCGATGAACCGCCATCGGACAAATGCTGCTGTCTAGCCGGAGGGTGGTTTCCAACGACAGAGCGAGGATACCATGTTGAAAACCTGCACGATGCTGTTCTTCGGTCTGATGGCGGCCACCGCGGCCGCCCAGCCGCCGCCTTCGGGGCCGCCGGTTCCCAGTGCGGCACTTGCCCCATGCAACCCCACACAATCGAACAGGCCCTGCAAAGCCGAACTCGGCGTGTTCCTGATCACCAACACCGTCCGCAACCTGGCGCAAGCCAAGGTCGACGCCACCAACGCACAGCTAGCCGCCCAGGGACGATCATCGCGCGCATCGATCGAATCGCTGAAGCAATGGCGGCCGTCGCGCTTTGCGACGCAGATGCTGAACCAGCCGAACAACTGGTTTGTCAAAGTTCCCTATATCCTCACCATCAAGGTCTCGATCCCGGTGACGTCCGACCGTCACATCGGCATTCCCATAGACGTCAACGTCTTCTGCAGCCGCTGGCAGACAGATTCCAGCCAGGTCATCATCCGCTCGCAACCCGGCCCGGCGAGTTTCGAAGGCGGCAACATCCTCGAAGATGTTTTCAACATCGGCAACTACATCGATGCGCAGGTACGCAGCTCGTTTTCGGCACCCCTGCCGGTGACGACGCCGGTTCCGAATTCGAAATGCTCGGCAATCGACGGGTCCGATGCCGGAACGCAAGCCACCGGCGACGATCTCATCTTCTGGACGGTGCCGCGGCGCAACCTGATTGTGACGGACGCCATAGCCAAGCCGACGGTTGAAGTGACCTTCGACAGCCTGACGCGCCTGGCGGCCCGCGACTTCCACAACAATGTGGTCTATGCGGAATCCGAGGCCATTAACCTCAACGTCTACGCCAATGAGGGCGGCCTTCAGAAGGCGCTGACGATGCGCGAAGGCGACGTGGCTGTGCTGAACCTTCCCACACTCAGGCTCGACGCGCGAAAATACGATTCGCTGGTCGTCATCGGCAATGTCGACCAGCCGCCGAACGATCCCAGAGACAGCGCCTTCGCGGTAGCGGCCAAGAGTGCGGGATTCGGTGCCGGTTCCAAGGTCATGCAGATCCCGAAGTGGTATTCGAGGCCTCCGGACCAGTTCAATCACAAGCCTACATGGATCAGAGTTCCGGGCTACGAGCTGCGCTATACGGTGCGCTATCTCAACAGCGGCGGGCTGGCCGTCGACGGTGGCGCCAGTACGGTCCGGCCACCAAAAGTCGCCGTTCCGATAGAGACGCTCATCAAGCCGAAAACGCCCTGACGCGGCCACTCGCGGATGACGGCGGCGGTTCGGACCGCTGCCGCCATCCCCCGCGCGGCAGATGCGGCAGCGCCTGCTTCATGGCCTGATCTTGCGGGAACAAACGCGCCGCTCGCCACGAGCGAGCGGCGCCATCGATGGAGACAAACGATGCTGCACCTTCGCCACACCATGCCCGCCGCCCGGATCATTGCGGCAATCTCGCTGCTTGCTTTCCCGAACCTCGTGCCGCCGGTCACGAGCCCGGCGAACGCGCTGCCGGTCAGCCAATCCTGCCGGATCACCACCTATTACAAGACGGCGGCGAAGGCGACGGAGGTTGGCGTGCGCTCGACGTGCCAAGGCGTCAAAAAATGGGGTGTCACCTCGAAATATTACGAGGTCGAAAAAATCGAAGCCGCTACGCCCCCGCACACGTCGGGCGGCGGCGGCAGCCTGCCGTGCGAGTTTCTCGCTGCCGGCTGCTCCAACCTGCCTGTGAAACGCAACTGAGCGTCAGGCGAACGAGCTAGCCGATCGCCTTCTCCAAAACCAGCGCCGGCAACCCTGTGGCGCCGCCGCAATCGGCCGTGTTGCCGGCGGGCAAGAACCCTCTCGAGCGGTAGAAGGCGATCGCCGGGGCATTTGCTTCCTCGACCTCGACGCGTAGCGTTCGGGCCTCCGGAAAGCTGGCCTCGATCTCGTCCAGCAGCGCCTGGCCGATGCCTTGCCTGTGCCAGGCCGGATGCACGTAAAGCTGGTTCAGCATGACGATCCTGGCATCCGTGGTGGCGGCGGCGAAAGCCATGCCGCCGATGCTTTTGCCGTCGTCGGCGACCAGGAACTCCGAGTTCGGCCGCGTCAGCCGTGCTTTGAGCGCGGCGATCGAATGCCATTCATCGGTGATTTCGGTAACCCGCGCCGCGCCGTAGATGGCGTCATAGGTGGCATGCCATGTCTCGATCAGCAATGCGCGCACCGCCGCCAGATCGCGCTCGCCGGCGGTGCGGACGAACATCCTACTCGATCCCGAGCTTGGCCTTGACCAGCTCGTTGACCGCCTGCGGATTGGCCTTGCCGCCGGTTGCCTTCATCACCTGGCCGACGAACCAGCCGGCCATGGTCGGCTTGGCACGCGCCTGCTCGACCTTGTCCGGGTTGGCCGCAATCACCTCGTCGACCGCCTTTTCGATGGCGCCGGTATCGGTGACCTGCTTCATGCCACGGCTTTCGACCAGCTGACGCGGATCGCCGCCCTCGTTCCACACGATCTCGAACAGATCCTTGGCGATCTTGCCGGAGATGGTGCCTTCCTTGATCAGGTCGATGACGGCACCAAGCTGGTCGGGCGAAACAGGAGCGTTTTCAATATCCTTGCCGGCCTTGTTCAAGGCCCCCAGGAGGTCGTTGATGACCCAGTTGGCGGCGAGCTTGCCGTCGCGCCCAGCCGCCACCTTCTCGAAATAATCGGCGACCGCCTTTTCCGATACCAGGATCGAGGCATCGTAGGTCGACAGGCCAAGCGACGAGATCAGCCGCGCCTTCTTGGCGTCGGGAAGTTCCGGCAGGTCCTTTGCCAACTCATCGACATAGGCCTGGTCGAATTCCAGCGGCAGAAGATCGGGATCCGGGAAATAGCGGTAGTCATGCGCTTCTTCCTTGGAGCGCATCGAGCGCGTCTCACCCTTGTTGGGGTCGAACAGCCGTGTTTCCTGCTCGATCCTGCCGCCGTCCTCGAGGATGGCGATCTGGCGGCGCGCTTCATAGTCGATGGCCTGGCCGATGAAACGGATCGAGTTGACGTTCTTGATCTCGCAGCGCGTGCCGAATTCGCCGCCGGGCCGGCGCACCGAGACGTTGACGTCGGCTCGCAACGAGCCTTCGTCCATATTGCCGTCGCAGGTGCCGAGATAGCGCACGATGGTGCGCAGCTTGGTGACATACGCTTTGGCTTCATCGGCGGAGCGCATATCCGGCTTGGAGACGATCTCCATCAGCGCCACGCCGGAGCGGTTGAGATCGACATAGGACATTGTCGCATGCTGGTCGTGCATCGACTTGCCCGCATCCTGCTCCAGGTGCAGACGCTCGATGCCGACCTCGATGTCCTCGAATTCGCCCTGCCGGTCCGGGCCGACCGAGACGATCACCTTGCCCTCGCCGACGATCGGCTGCTTGAACTGCGAGATCTGGTAGCCCTGCGGCAGATCGGGATAGAAATAGTTTTTCCTGTCGAAGACCGATTTGTGGTTGATCTCAGCCTTCAGGCCCAACCCGGTACGGATCGCCTGCTTGACGCATTCCTCGTTGATGACCGGCAGCATGCCGGGCATCGCCGCGTCGACCAGGCTGACATTGGCATTGGGCGCGGCGCCGAAAATGGTCGAGGCGCCGGAAAACAGCTTTGCCTGCGAGGTCACCTGCGCATGGACCTCGAGGCCGATGATGATCTCCCAGTCGCCGGTGGCGCCGGGAACCAGGCGCTTGGCGTCGGGCGTGCGGGTATCGATGAGGGTCATAGTGGCCTGCATAGTGGAATTGCGGATATGCGAGAACGCATATTTTGATGTGCAACTTCGCTAGTGCAAACCGCCAAGAGAGACAAGCGCAAAGCCGCGGGCGCCGACGCGGCACAGGCCCGCACCTGCCGCGATGGACTGCTATAGCAGCTTGAAAAAATTCAATGGCCGGCAACCCGGCCGCCCTCACCTATGCCGTGGCGATATAGGCCCTGATTTCCTCGGCCTCGCGCTCGACGTCCTCGATGCGCCGCTTGACCACGTCGCCGATCGACACGATGCCGTCGAGCAGCCCGTTCTTTTCCACCGGCAGATGGCGGAAGCGGCCCTTGGTCATGATCTCCATGACCTCGTTGACGGTGTGGTTCTCATTGCAGATCTTCACCTTGGGCGTCATCGCCGAGCGGATGGCAAGGTCGAGCGCCGCCGCCCCCTCCTTGGCGAGAACCCGCACCACATCGCGCTCGGAAAGAATGCCGACGATCTTGTGATCGCCGTTGGTGATGACCAGCGCGCCGATCCTGTGTTCGGAAAGCATGCGGATGGCTTCGCTGAGCTTTTCGTTCGGCCCGAGCGTCACCACGTCGTGGCCTTTTGCCTCGAGAATTGCCTTAACAGTCATGGCGTCCTCCTCTGCATTTCCTGCCGGCTCCTGCCCTGGCCGGCTTTCCCTAGTATGAACATGGTGCGCCGCGATCGGTTTCATTTCAAGAGCGGAGCTCTCAGGTCTCCGGCTCGTCCGCCTGTCGGGGCGCCTGCTCTCGCCGATCAAAAAACCGCAGGCCAAAGAAGCCGGCAAGAAAGCCGCCAATATGGGCTTCCCAGGCGATCTGGCCGTCAATGCCGGGCGCCAGACCGAAGAGGCCGGTCGCCAGGTTGATCGCCATCCACATGGCGAGAAAGGTGACGACGCCGCGCGAACGCAGCACCGCCGCCATCGGCAAAGGCTGGCCGGCGAAGGCGGCCTTGCCCGACGAGCGGTCGATGCGGAAGCCATAGCGCGCCGCCGCACCCATCATGCCGGAAATCGCGCCGGAGGCGCCGACCAGCGGCGCCTCGCCAAGCGGATGCATGGCCCAGAACAGCGCCACCGCCGCCAGTCCGGTCGCGGCGAAGAACAGGCTGAAGCGCAACGCGCCGAAGCGGTTGGCCAGCGGTGAGCCGAAGGCCGCGAGCCACACCATGTTGATGGCAAGATGGGCAAAGCCGCCATGCAGGAAGGCATAGGTAAATGGGCTTGAAAACGCGAAGAAATCCAGGTCGAAGCGGCCGGAATAGCGGATCGGCACAAAGGCTGCCCGGACAAGCAGTTCGAAGTCCTGGTCGTCGGTCAGCCAATAGACCCGGATCAGATGGACGGCGACGCAGATGCCGATCACCGCCAGCACAACGGGCGGCAGGTTGAACACCGGTTCACGGCGCTGCTCCGGTTCGCGGGCGGCAGGCCCACTCTCGCCCTGCTCGATCTCCGGTGGGCTTTCTGGGTCGCTCATACGGCTTGCACTCAGTCGCTGGATTGGACTTCGCGAGCATGTAGATCACGGCCAACCGAATCACAAACGGCGAATCAGCAGCTCCGAATCAAAAAAGAAGCCGTCCAAGATTTCCCTTGAACGGCTGGTCGAGCCCCCTTGCTCCCCCTGAACTCTTGACTGAAGTGCTGCCGATCGTCGCAAAACGACCGCTTCTGGAGTGGTTTTGGTGTGCCACAGGCCTGGCCGGCGCGCAACGTAAACCAGTTGTTAACCTTAACCGCCCCGACCCGTGAACAAGTATTAACGATGCTGGCACGCATCCTGCTCCGCAACGCATGTAGGTCTTCGGAGGGCGCCCTTCTGTTCACCGATGGGACATCAGAAGACAGAATGCGCGGAGCAGCATTAGCATGAACCAGACCGGATCGATCACGCTGTTCCATTATTGGAACCGGTTGCGTGACGGACGCCCTGCCCCGAAGCGCTCGGAAGTCGAACCGGCCGACATCAAGTCGCTGCTGGCCGACACGTTCATCCTGGAAAAGGACACGCGCGGCGAAGCGGTGTTCCGGCTGGCCGGCACCAGGCTTTGCGCAGTCTATGGCCGTGAACTCAAGGGGTTTTCATTCCCTTCGCTGTGGCGCGAGAAGGACCAGCGGCTGATCTCGAAGCTGACCGATGGCGTCTTCGACCTGAAATCGGTGGTGCTCATCACCTATGAGGGTTTCAGCCGCAACGGCCGTTCCAACAGGTTCGAGCTGCTCGCACTGCCGCTCGACGGCGGTGTCGAGAGTCCGCGTTGCCTCGGCGTGATAAGCGCCGTTGAAAAGCCCTTCTGGCTGGGCGCCGACCCGGTTCTCGACGCGTTGATCGATTCGATCCGTGTCGTCGATCCCGACAAGGAGCCGATGTTCCTGAAGAACCGCCCGGCGATCGAAGTTCCCTCGCTCGCCCCATCGGAATTCGACCCGCCCGAGACGATTTCGGCGCTCGGCCAGGCCCGTCGCATCCGTCACCTGGTCGTCTTCGACGGCGGACGCGAAGAATGATGCCAAAGCTTAAAGCAACAGTGCCGGGCTTTCCCCTTTGTTAACCTGCTTTGTTGTAGTTTTCCGCTGAAATTCCCCGCATCCATGCGCGGAATGCCGAACGGGGTATGGCAGTCATGAGGTCAGCGGCGGTCGACCATGCGCCGTCCCAAGCTGAAAGGCGTAACTTTCAGCGCGTCCGCGTGAAGATTTACGGACGCTTCATGCTGGAAGACCGCACCGAACATCCCTGCCAGGTGGTCGACATGTCGCCCGGCAACGTCGCACTGCGCACCGAGCGCGCCGGCCTGCCGGGTGAAAAGGTCATTGCCTACATCGATCACATCGGCCGCATCGAGGGCGTCATCACCCGCACTTTGCAGGATGGCTTTGCGATGACCGTCATCGCGTCGGACCGCAAGCGGGACAAGCTCGCCGCGCAACTGACCTGGCTTGCCAACAAGCACGAGCTCGACCTGCCGGAAGACCGCCGCCATGAACGCGTGGCACCGCGCAACCCGACGAGCGTGCTGCAACTTGCTGACGGACGGCAGTACCAGTGCCGCATCATCGATCTGTCGCTGTCGGGCGCCGCGATCGAGATCGACGTCAAGCCGGCCATCGGCGTCCAGGTGACGCTGGGCACCATGCGCGGCCAGGTGGTGCGCCATTTCGAAGATGGCGTCGCCATCGAGTTCGCCGTCGTCCAGCGGCCGGAAACGCTCGACACCGAATTCAGCTCGCCGCGCGGCTGACGCGGAAGCTTTAGCACCATCGCGAAGATCGCCATCCTAGCTGTTCGAACGGTGCGACGAAGCATGGGAATACACCCGGCTAGAATCCTTAAATAATTCTATACTCAATTGCATCAAATTTTATGTTTATTCTATTGGCGTTTTACTTAATGTCTACTTCGCGCTTTTGCGTCAAATAAATCCAGCCGTGTCATTGTCTCCTCAAACGGGGAGACTGAATAATGAAAAGGATGAGGGGCAAGCTGTTGCTGGCGGCAATAGCGATGCAGCTTTTCGGCTGGGGGATTGCAAGCGCGGCGGAGCCGGCGTTCATGCATACCGGCGGCCGCACCACGCAGCCGGTCGGTCACTACGAATTGTGCCGGCAGATCCCGCAGGAATGCAATCAGAGGACGCCGAACCGGGCACCGGTCGAACTCACCCGCAAGCTGTGGGCAACGATCGTCAAGATCAACAATTCGGTCAACAGCAGGGTCGCGCCGCGCACCGACATGGAAATGTGGGGCAAGGAAGAAGTCTGGTCGTTTCCCAAAGGCTTCGGCGACTGCGAGGACTATGCGCTGGAAAAGCGCCGCGAACTGATGAGCATGGGCGTGCCGGCCGGCGATCTGCTGATGACGGTGGTGCGCCAGCGCAACGGCGACGGCCATGCGGTGCTGACCGTGCGCACCAGCCTTGGAGAGTTCATCCTCGACAATCTCCAGCCCAAGGTGCTGTCCTGGACCAAGACCAGTTACACCTACCTGAAGCGCCAGTCCGACCGCAATTCCGGCGCCTGGGTAACGATCAACGACGGCCGCTCCGACGCGGTCGCCAGCGTCCGCTGAGGACGCCAATGCATGTCGCCCAAAAGTGCGTAGCGGTTTTGGGATAACGACATGCATAAAACAGAGGTTAAGTGCGTCGCATGACTTCGCGCTTTAGGAGAAACCCGGTCGAGTCCCCACCCTCCCCGTCCCCAACGACCGGGTTTAGGAGCCGGCCCCGTCCCCGGGCCGGCTCCACCATTTCTGGGCTTGCGATAGGCGGCCTTCACTGCCTGGCGCTAGACCTTCTTCAGCCCCGCCCTGAACCGCCTCCCATTGGCGACATAATGCGCGGCGGACGCGCGCAGCCTGGCGATTGCGGCTTCGTCGAGCGTCCTGACGACGCGCGCGGGCGAGCCGACGATCAGTGAATTGTCGGGGAATTGCTTGCCTTCGGTGACCAGTGCACCAGCCCCGACCAGCGAGTTGTTACCGATCTTCGCGCCGTTCAGCACGATGGCGCCCATGCCGATCAGGCTGTTGTCGCCGATCGTGCAGCCATGCAGCAAGGCACGGTGGCCGATCGTGCAGCCTTGGCCGACGGTTAGCGGAAAGCCGGCGTCGGTGTGCATGATTGTATGCTCCTGCACGTTGGTGTCGGCGCCGATGACGATTGGCTCGTCGTCGCCGCGGGCGACGACGCCGAACCAGAAGCCGGCGTTGCGGCCGATCCTGATATTGCCGATCAGCGTGGCGTCGGGCGCGATCCAATTGCTGTCGGCGTCCTCGAAGGTGGGCGCTTTTCCGTCAATCGCGTAGATCGGCATCGCTGTCTCCAGATTGTCTCACACCGACAAGGTGCCAGACCCTAGAAGCGAAGCCGCCCACGACGCAATGGCGATCACCACCATGCCCAGCGCCAGCGCCCAGATGGTCGCCGTACAGCCGCAGGAGATCAGCCCCAGCACCGAGATGCGACGCTCCCGCCAGGCGTCCAGCGCCTCGTTGACGAACATCAGCGGCCCGGCGCAAGCCGTCGCGGCGAGCGAGCGCAGCATGTGCTTCGACGATACATAGGGCTGGACGAAGGCAAGCTTGCGGCCGGCGACCAGTTCCATCGCCGATCCGGCCAGGCCGCAAGCCGTCAGCCCAGCCATAAAACTGAATATGATTTGTTCGACCGGGCTCATCTTTACCCTCCGTTTACCATGAAATCGCACAGTCGCCTGCAAAGCTGCGTAGCAAGAGCCGTGCCGCGCCGAGATGTGCCGTTCAGGCACACCGATGGGACGGCAACGAGGATCGCGATGAAGCAGGCAGCCGCCACAGAGGGCCCGCAACTCAGCGTCGTCGATTCGACGCTGATGAAGCGGGTGTTTTATGCGTTCGCGACGCTGGCGCTGCTTTCGGTGGCGATCAGCCTTGGCGGCAAATGGTTCGGCCGCTCGATCGCCATGGCCGGGTACACCGACGACACCACGGTCCACAAGGTCGTCATCGGCAACAACATCATCGCCGTGCCGGCCAATGTCATCCGCTTTGCCCAGGCCCGGCGCGACGGCATCGCCTCGCGGCTCGACCTCTATTTGCGCTATCCCGAGATGGACGGCTACAGCGAGGTTGCCCGCAACGACTTCAACCACACCGGACCCAGCAAGGACATCATTTTCCTGTCGTTCGAGCCGCAGATGATGTCGCGCGACATGAGCGGCCGCTTTGCGCCGATCTACAGCGCGCTGATCGCCAAGCCGGGTACGCCCGGCCCTGGCGGCACCACACTTTACGCTTTCAGCGAAAAATCAGGCTATCTCAACGAAGTGCTGGCGGTCGCAAACCGCCCCGGCAAGGATCCGTTCGTTGCCCGCTGCCTGAGCGGCCCGAGCGCGGACGAGTCGCTGGCGCCCTGCGAACGCGACATCCTGGTCGGCGACAATCTCAGCCTCACCTACCGCTTCCCCCGGGAATTCCTGGGCGACTGGCAGGCGCTCGAAGCAGCGATTTCTGGCGAGGCGGCACGTATGCTGAAGACCGGGCGGTAGGGCTTGATCCTTTGACCGACCCTGAAGGGCTGAGGGCTGGAGCCCCGGCCAATCGCGCTACCAATCTCCAGGGTTTGGGATTAGCTGCCCACCACGCCTTCGTCATCCTAGGGCGGAGCAGGAGCGAAGCGACGTCGCGGAGACCCTGGGATCCATGCCGTTACCTCAGTCGAAGAATGCAGCGGTTCAGAACTGCACTTGCGTCGGCACCGGCGCCAGCTACCCTTCAACCATGACCGGCTACGCCTACATGACTGCAAGCCAGAAGCGCGGCACGATCTACATCGGTGTCACCAACGACCTCGGCCGCCGCATGCCGGAGCACAAATCTGGCGAAGGCTCGCGCTTCACCAGCCGCTACGGCGTACAGCGTCTGGTCTGGTACGAGGAACATTTCGACATTCGCGACGCCATCCAGCGCGAGAAGTCGCTGAAGCGCTGGCCACGCCGGTGGAAGATCGAGCTGATCGAGAAGACCAATCCAGAGTGGTTCGAACTGTTTCGCGGGACTGGTTGGTAGAGGACGCCCAGCCGGTGCCAAGAAGCATTCGATTCTGGTCAGAGTGGAGCACTGCCGCGAGGTAACGGCATGGATCCCAGGGTCTGCGCCGCGTCGCTTCGCTCCTTGCTCCGCCCTGGGATGACGAAGGGAGGGATGCTCCAGCCAGTCTCCGACGTCTGCGCTCCGCCATCAGGCGGTCCCGCCTGCAACAAGCAGGTCCGGCCAGCACCAAACTCGCGGCTCAGGCCAGATCGATGTCGAGGATCGCCATCGAGAAATTATAGTCGCCGTCGTCCTCGTCCTTGAAGACGATGCCGAGGAACTCGTCGCCGACATAGACCTCGGCCGAATCTTCCTTGCGCGGCCGCGCCTTCACTTCGAGTTTGGGGTTCTGGAAGGTGCGCTTGAAATAGGCGTCCAGCTTTCTGATTTCGTCCGGCTTCAACAGTCTTCTCCGATCGTCGCTTGCTCAAGTGCGTCGCGTCTGAAGAGATCGATGCGACGCGCTTTAAATCTTGCTTCATGCATGTCGCTATCCCAAAACCGCTGGGCACTTTTGGGCGACATGCATTGGTGAGCGCGCTTCTGGCACGTCGACAATGGCCATGTAAAGGCAAGCCGGCATAGGGGGCAGGAATTCGGCCCCCTGCCCGAGCACTCAGATGTCGAAGCTGACGACGTGGTCCATCGTCTGCGACGGCAACAGCTGGTCCATCTGCCGCGAAGGCTGGTCGCAGCCGGTCTCGCCGACGACGCGGGCCGGCACGCCGGCAACCGTCTTGTTGTGCGGCACCGGCGACAGCACCACCGAGCCGGCCGCGATCTTCGAGCAATGGCCGATCTCGATGTTGCCGAGGATCTTGGCGCCGGCGCCGATCAGCACGCCGTAGCGGATCTTGGGATGGCGGTCGCCACCGGCCTTGCCGGTGCCGCCCAGCGTGACGCCGTGCAGGATCGACACGTCGTCCTCGATCACCGCTGTCTGGCCGACGACGAGGCCGGTGGCGTGGTCGAGGAAGATGCCCTTGCCGATGCGGGCGGCCGGATTGATGTCGGTCTGGAACACCGAGGACGATCGGCTCTGCAAATACAGCGCGAAATCCTGGCGGCCCTGGTTCCACAGCCAATGCGCCAGCCGGTGCGTCTGGATGGCATGAAAACCCTTGAAGTAGAGCACCGGCATGATGAAGCGGTCGCAGGCCGGATCGCGGTCGTAATAGGCCTGGATGTCGACGCGCACCGTCGTCGACCAGTCCTTGTCGTCGGCCGCCATCGCCTTGAATGTCTGGCGGATGAGGTCGGAGCCGATGTCCTGGTGGGCGAGGCGCTCGGCCAACCGGTGGATAACCGCTTCTTCCAGGTTTTCCTGATTGAGGATGGTCGAATAGAGGAACGCCGCCAGCAGCGGATCGCGGTTGACCGCTTCCATTGCTTCATCGCGGATCGAACGCCAGATCGGATCTACCGGCTGCACCCTGGTGGGACGGGAAATCGTAACGCTGTTCATCTGATGTCTCCGGCCATCCAATGTCTCAGGCCATCCAATGTCTCGGCTTGGCGGCTTGCCTATTCTCCGGCCGCACCTATAAGCCAGATCATAGCACGGGTGAACTCAATTTTCCTTAGTGCTTCGTCAAATGGATTTGGTTGGCGGAATTTCAAGCAGCCATGGAAAACGCAACCTTGATGGACGAGACCCTGAAGCGCGAGCTTTCCGCGCTGTATGACGCCGCGGATCGCCACTACCACGACCTTGGCCACATCGAGGCGATGCTGGCGCTGGCCAACGATTACAAGGCGTTGCTGCATGATCCTGAAGCAGTCGAAGCGGCGATCTGGTTCCACGACGCGATCTACGACAGCCGCGCCAAGGACAATGAGCCGAGGAGTGCCGCACTTGCCGAGACAAAGCTCGCCGGCCGCGCCGATGCACAACGCATCCGTCGCATCGCGGCGATGATCACTGCCACCGCCGGCCACGAATTGCCGTCCCTTGGCGACCAGCATTCCGTTCGTGACGCGGCGCTGTTCCTCGACATGGACCTGGCGATCCTGGGTGCTGCGCCCGACGTGTTCGACGCTTACGAACAGGCGGTTCGCCGCGAATATCAGTGGGTCGATGAGCCGATGTGGCGGGCCGGCCGTGCCGCTGTCCTAAAGGGCTTCCTCGCGCGTCCGCATATCTTCCATAGCGAGGAATTCCGCCGGCGCTTCGAAACCCAGGCCCGGCAAAACATGGCGCGCTCGCTCAGGGCGCTTGGCGATAACCTCAGCTCAGACAAATCCTAATCCGGAAACGTCTCTATGCGCTGCGCATAGGCCTTGAAACCGGCTCGCCCGTAGACAGATCGCGCGCCCGGATGATCGTGGGTATCGGTGTGGAGCCAAACCCTTTCGGGTTCATGCGACCAGACGGCGCGCAGCGCCCGGTCGAGCAGGTACGGCCCAAGCTTGCGGCCCTGAAGAGCCGGAACGACCCCGAAATGGGCCAATTCGACAACCGGCTGGCCGACGCCCGTGAATTCGCACAGGCCGGCGGCTTCGCCATCGACGCGCAGGACATGGATATGCGTCGACGGGCTGGCGAGAAGGCGCTCGATGTCGCCCAAGGGCATGCGCAGCCGCTGATCCCATTGCATAGGCTCGCCAACAGCGCGGTAGAGGCTGATGTAATCAGCGAGGCCAAGCGTTTCGCGCATCACAGCCGCGCCCGGTGCCGGTGCGGCAAAAGCCGGCGCCGGACGGCGGCCCGGTCATCTCCAGATAGGTGACGAGAAGATCGACCATGGCAACTCGCGCAGATTTGAAGCTGAGGGGTCGCGTCGGTCGCTTGCCTGCCGGAGGCTTGTCGAGATCAGGTGAATGCGCCAAAAGTCGATGCCATTGCCCACAGCATGAACCCCCCGGCCGCAAGCGACGCGCCATTGACGACGATGCCAGCCAAGCCGAGCACACGATTGTCGTTTGGGCGACCCACGGCCACCAAGCCGAAGACCACGCCGGTAAGATGTGCCAAAGGGCCGGCCAGAAAAAATACCGCAGCGAAGAAGCCCGTCGCACTGTTCTGGAGCAGTGGGGAGGCGTCGCTCGGCATTGCTATCAACGCGGTGATCGCAATCGCCCCTGTCGCCAATGCGGCCACCGCTAGAACAACGGACCATTCGCCGAACCTGCTTTTCGCAACGACGCCCGGCAAAGCGGCGTCGCTTCTTCCCCATTGTGCCATCGTACCCCCCTGCCCTCGTTCAGCGCGTGGCGGGTTTGAACCGATCCACAAGTCGCGCTTATTTACTGCTGTATCGTTGCAAAACCGCTAAGAACCTAGCTTCAGGCCCTATGGCCGCTTTTGGGAGCCATCCATCAAAGTGGATGCTCTGCATAAAACTCCAGCACACGCTGCTTGAAGGATTTGTCGCCGACCGCCAGCATGTGGTCGCGGCCTTCGATATGAAATGCCCTGGCGTTCGGCATCAAGGCAGCGAGTTCATCCGGCGAGCCGCCGATGTCGTCCTTGGTTCCCACCGCAATCAAGGTCGGCTGGGCAATGCGGGCAATGTCGGCCTCGCTCAGCAATTCGCGTGAGGTGGCGATGCAGGCGGCGAGCGCCCGGCGATCGCTGCGGGTCTGGTCGGCGAAGGCGCGGAACGAGCGGCCGCGCGGGTCGCTGGTGCCTGCGGGATCCTCGGCCAAGAGGGCGTCGGCTATCGGATCCCAGTCGCCGACGCCGTCGACCATGCCGATGCCGAGACCGCCGAAGACCAGCGTCGCCACCTTGTCCGGCTCGGAGAGCGCCAGGAAGGCCGATATGCGCGCGCCCATCGAATAACCCATGACATGGGCGCGTTCGATGCCAAGATGGTTCAAAAGCACTGCCGCGTCGGACGCCATTTTTGCCGGCGTGTAGTCTGCTTCGTCATAGCTTTTCGACGACGAGCCATGGCCGCGATTGTCGAAGGCGATCGCACGGTAGCCGGCATCGTTCAGCGTCTTGAACCAGCCGGGCGACACCCAGTTGACGTAATGGCTCGAGGCAAAGCCGTGGATCATCAGCACGGGATCGCCCTGCCCCGATGCCGGCTGGCGGTCAAGGAAAGCAAGGTCGAAACCGTCATGGGAGAAGAACTGCATCGGCCGAAGATCCTGCCCGTTCAGTCGGAATCGACATTCGGCGCATCGCCCTTGTCGGGCGGCGGCATGGCCGGCCCCGGCGCCGTGCCGATGGCCGGATGGCGCAGCAGGTCGCCGTCCTTGATGCCCTTTTTGGCGGCGGTTCCTGCCTTGAGCTCGAGCACGAAGCGCACCGGTTCGTCCGGCGAGATGATCGCCTCCGACTGCGGCTCGCCTTGCTTGATCGCCCGGATCCGGCCGTCCTGGCCGACGAAGATCAGGTCGAGCCGCAGCGGCGTGTTCTTCATCCAGAAACTCACATCCTGCGGCGCACCGAAGACGAACAGCATTCCGTGATTGTCGGCCATGTGGCGGCGGAACATCAGGCCGGCCTCGCGCTCGGCGGGCGTGTCAGCGATTTCGACGGAGAAAGAACGCTCGCCCGCCTTCGTCACCGCGACCAGCGGCGCCGGGTCGACGGGAAGGATCATCGCCTTGCCGTCGGCCGAACTCGATTGCTGAAAATAGAAGAAGGCGCTTGTGGCGACGATGAGGAAAATCCCGGCGTAGAGCGCGCCCGCCGTTAGCCGGTTCCTGTGAGCCATATGAAATCCTCGGCCGGAACTAATGCGAGACCGGCAAGGTACCCATATCGGGGTGAATTTCGGCAGCCATAAGGCCTTTGTCGCCGCGTCCGAAGCGGACCAGCACCACCTGGCCCGGACGGAGTTCGGTGATGCCGTAGCGGCGCAGCGTCTCCATGTGGACGAAAATGTCCTCGGTGCCCTCGCCCCGGGTCAGAAAGCCGAACCCCTTGGTGCGATTGAACCATTTCACCAGCGCCCGTTCGAGACCGCTTTCCGGCGTCACTGCGACATGGGTGCGCTGCTCCTGCAGCTCGGCCGGATGCACCGCTGTGGTGACATCCATCGAGAGCACGCGGAAAGCCTGCAGCCCGCGCTCGCCCTGCTTGACCAGGCAGACGACACGGGCGCCTTCCAGGGCGGTCTGAAAACCGTCCTTTCGAAGGCACGTCACATGGAGGAGGATGTCGCCCGAAGAACCATCATCGGGAAGGATGAAACCGTAGCCCTTGGCCACGTCGAACCATTTGATGGCGCCGGCGATTTCGACGAGATCGGCCGTATCGGCGCTCTCATCCCGCTTCAACGCATCGTTACCGGCCCCGTCCCGCCCCATGAAAGAGGCCTTTTCCCCCATAAGAACGCCCCCTTTTTTCAAGAAACACCGCAACTGATTCTTGACGCCAGATTAACACCGCGGCTTCCGGTGTGTGCAAGACCTGACGTGCCTTTTTTCACGGTTCCGTACAGGAATAGCGGATTTGTCGTTTGCCGGCGCCGGCAAGCGTGGCCAATTGCCCTTTGGCCGGGCCGCCCTTATGTTGCGCCGCAACGCAACATACGGAGGAAATCCATGCGCTATCTGCACACCATGGTCCGCGTCGCCGACATCGATGCTTCGCTCGATTTCTACTGCAACAAGCTTGGCCTGAAGGAAGTGCGCCGCCACGAAAACGAGCAGGGCCGCTACACGCTGATCTTCCTCGCCGCGCCCGAAGACGAGCAAAGCGGCATCAGCGAGAAAGCGCCGCTGGTCGAGCTGACCTACAATTGGGACCCGGAAGACTACAAGGGCGGCCGCAATTTTGGTCATCTCGCCTATGAGGTCGACGACATCTACGCCACCTGCCAGCGGCTGATGGACAATGGCGTCCCCATCAACCGGCCGCCGCGCGACGGCAATATGGCGTTCGTCAAATCGCCGGACGGCATCTCGATCGAGCTGTTGCAGAAAGGCCCGGCCAAGCCCAAGGCCGAACCTTGGGCCTCGATGCAGAACACCGGGAGCTGGTAGCCGATCACGCCATGTTGAGCGGACGTCGTCGGGCGGGTACGTCCCGCGGCCTTTGGTTTTCGCGGCAGGCGCCTATCTAACCGGCGTGGCGCCTGTCAGCGAAGGCTGGCGCAACATCATGCAACAGGCGCTCGCCAAATCCACAATGGGCTCCAGGAGAATTCATCCATGCCGACCAGCCATGTCGACGTCGCCACCGAACATGCCAGCCGCTATTTGCAGCAGCTGTGCAAGCATTGGGCGCACAAGTTTCCCGTCGAATTCGACCCGAACCACGGCAGCATTGATCTGACGCTCGGCCGCACGGTTCTCGATGCCGACCCGGCGGTGCTGCACATTGCGGTGACGACTGATGAGGCCGGCTCGCTGGAGCGCCTGGAAACGGTCGTCGCCGAGCACATCAAGCGCTTCGCCTTCCGTGAGGAGCTGGCATTCGACTGGAAACGCGCTCCGGCCGCGTAGACGACCTATCAGCCGCCGGCCTTGGCCATCTCCAGCAGCATCAGCACGGTGCGCCAGTTGCGCGCCGTGCCGGGCACCTTCAGAACGCGCGGGATGAGATTGGCAAACACAGATTTGCCGAGCCCGTCGGGCGCATGCAGGTAGAGCACGTCGCCCTTGATCTCGAAGCGTTCGGGCCCGGTGCATTTTTCCGCCAGCCGGGCGACCTCTTCGGCGGTCGGCTGGCGCTCCAGCGCATAGGCGTGCAGCTTGGTCGGCTCGCCAGCCACTTCCGGATAGGGATTGTCCGCCGCCAGCCGCTCGAGCCAGCCGAGATCGCGCACCATGATGCGCGATTGGAAGCCCCATCTCTTCTCGAATTCCGCTTCCAGCCGCCTGGTCAGCATCGCTGTATCGCCATCTGGCGACCGGAACACGGCGTTGCCGCTCTGCACATAGGTGGCGATATCGGAGAAGCGGAGCTGCTCCAAGAATGACCTGAGCTCCGCCATCTTGACGATGCGGTTGCCGCCGACGTTGATGCCGGAAAACAGCGCGACAAAAACCTTTCCCTGAGTGCTCGGAAGATCGTTACCGCTCATATGATGAACCCGGCGAGCGTCTCGTTGTCGGTAATGTCCTGGTAGTGGACGCTCTCGGCGTCGAAATTCGCCTTAAGCAGGTCGAAATTGCGGCGGTCCCTGGTTTCGATGCCGATCAGCACCGAACCGAAATTGCGCGCCGATTTCTTCAGATATTCGAAGCGGGCGATGTCGTCGTCGGGGCCAAGCAATTCGAGGAAATCGCGCAAAGCGCCGGGCCGCTGCGGAAAACGGATGATGAAGTATTTCTTCAAGCCCTCGAAGCGCAGCGCCCGTTCCTTCACATCCGGCAGCCGCTCGAAATCGAAATTGCCGCCCGACACAACGGCAACGATGGTCTTGCCCCTGATTTCCTTCCTGGAAAAATCCTTGAGCGCATCGATCGCCAGCGCGCCTGCCGGCTCCAGCACGACGCCTTCGACATTGAGCATTTCGATCATGGTCGCGCAGAGCCGGTTTTCCGGAATCAGCCGCACTGCGTCGGCGGCAAACTCCCTGAGGTGGCGCAGCGGCTCGCGGCCGATCTCGGCCACCGCCGCGCCGTCGACGAAATTGTCGACCTTGGCGAGCTTTACCCGCTTTCCGGCGGCGAGGCTCTCGCTCAGGCTCGGGGCGCCGGCCGGCTCGCAAAAGACGAAGCGTGTTTCACGCTGCTGGTCGGCGAAATAATGGGTGACACCGGCGGCCAGGCCACCGCCGCCGACGGGCAGCATGACAATATCAGCCATGCGCGCGCCGGGCATCTGGCCTGATATCTCATAGGCGACGGTCGCCTGCCCTTCGATGATGTCCTTATGGTCGAACGGCGGCACCATGTGGGCGCCGGAACTTTCGGTGAATTCGAGTGCGGCGCGGTAGCAGTCGTCGAAGAAATCGCCGACCAGCCTGATCTCGACGAATTCGCCGCCGAACAGCCGCGTCTTGTCGATCTTCTGCTGCGGCGTTGTTACCGGCATGAAGACAACGCCTCGTCTGCCGAAATGGCGGCAGACGAACGCAAAGCCCTGCGCGTGATTGCCGGCCGAAGCGCAGACAAACAGCTCGGCATTGTTGCCGGCGGCGAGCGTCTTGCGGAAGAAGTTGAAGGCGCCGCGGATCTTGTAGGAGCGCACCGGCGTCAGGTCCTCGCGCTTCAGCAGCACCCGCGCGCCGGTCTTCTTCGACAGATAGTCGTTTTCCTGCAGCGGCGTTTCCGGAAAGATCTCGCGGATCGCGGCAGCGGCGGCAGCGACGCGAGAGGAGAAACTGGTCATGGCAAGAGCACCCCACAGGCTAGCCGAATTCGGTCCCGCTATTGCATATCCGGCCTCGCGAAGCCATTGTCCGGTCACCCGAAAGGGTGTTCCCAAAACCTCGTTGGCCGTTAGGAGCGTCTGTTCATGCCTGTCGCATCGGTGGCCCGGAAAACCGTGTCGCTGCCGGAGTTCGGCGAGCCGACGGTGATGCCGCTGGTTACGCGCGCCACCTATGAGGCCCGCATCGCGGCACTGGTCGCGCGCGGCGGGTTCGATGCATTGGTCGTCTATGGCGACCGCGAACATGCGGCCAATGTCGCCTATCTCTGCGGCTACGATCCGCGCTTCGAGGAGACGCTGCTGATCATCGTTCCTGGCAAGTCGCCGAAACTGCTGGTCGGCAATGAGGGCTGGGGCTATGCCGAGATCTGCGACGGGCCGTACGAGCGCGTGCTCTACCAGACGTTTTCGCTGCCGGCGCAGCCGCGCGACCGCTCGCAAGCGCTGGCCGACATCCTCGTCGATTGCGGCCTGAAGGCCCGCCAGCGCATCGGCGCCATTGGCTGGAAGCCGTTCGGCCCCGGCGATGCCGGTTTTGGCGAAACGACGCTCGACCTGCCGTCCTTCATCGCCGACACGCTGCGCACGCTTGCCGGCGATAAAGGGGCGGTTGCCAACGCGGCTAACCTTTTGATGAACCCTGCCGACGGCCTGCGCGCCATCAACGATGCCGACCAGCTGGCCGCGTTCGAATTCGCCGCGACCTATTCCTCGCAAGGCCTGCGCAATGTCCTGCAAGGCATCGAACCCGGCATGACCGAATTGCAGGCGGCGCGGCTGATGGGCATCAACGGCCTGCCGCAATGCTGTCACCCGATGCTGTCGGCCGGCAGGCGTGCGGCCTATGGCCTGCCGAGCCCGCGCCTCGAAATCATCAAGCGCGGCGACCCGATCACCATGGCCTACGGCATCCAGGGCTCGCTCAATGCCCGCGCCGGTTTTCTGGTCGAGGACGCGGCCGAGCTTCCAAGGGGCATCCAGGACTATGTCGAGAAGCTGGTCGCGCCCTATTTCTGTGCCGTCGTCGACTGGTACGAGACGGTCGGCATCGGCGTTCCCGGCGGCGCGTTGTGGCAAGCGGTGCACGATCGCATCGGCGCTCCGTTCTTTGGCGTGTCGCTCAATCCCGGCCATCTCATCCATATCGACGAATGGATGCATTCGCCGATATTTTCCGGCTCCGACATCAGATTGAAGTCGGGCATGGCCTTGCAGGTCGACATCATCCCGGCGACCGGCACCGATTATTTCACCACCAACATCGAGGACGGCATCGCGCTGGCTGACGAGGCGCTGCGCGAAGAGATCGCCGCGCGCTATCCCGAAGCCTGGCACCGCATCGAGGCGCGCCGCGCCTTCATGACCGACGTGCTCGGCATAAGGCTGAAGCCGGAAGTGCTGCCCTTTTCCAACATTCCGGCCTTCCTGCCGCCGTTCTGGCTTTCGCGCAACAGTGCGATGGCAGTCGAGCGGCGCTGAGCGCATTTCGGCGCCTGCGACTTACTTCCGCCGCACTTCGGCTGTCCGGGAGATGCGGCGGAGGTGGATGGGCCTTTGGTTAGGCCGGAGTGGAATTGCTTAAGTGCCCTTGAAGACGATTTGCATCATTGTCCTTGCCGCGCTGCTCGCCGGCTGCGGCGGCCGCCAAACCGAGGAACTGCTCGGCAGCGCCATGATGGCGGTGCCGGTGACGGAAATCGCCGGCAACCACTCGATCTTCATCGCCACCACGCGCAAGCGCTCCGACGATCCCAACAAGGTCTTCGACGGCGAGCGCTCGGCGACGCTGAACTATGCCCGCGTCAACGTCACCGTGCCCGGCATCCACAAGACAGGCCAGATCGAGCGGCGCTCGCGCGGCAAGTCGGACGATCCGGCCAAATACTTCATGGCTTCCGAGGTCGTCGGTTACGACACCCAGCCGAAATTCTCCAGCGCGCTCAGCGCCGACATCGCGGCGCGCGGCGGCCGCGTCATGGTCTTCGTCCACGGCTACAACACCGGCTTCGACGCCGCCGTCTATCGCGTCACCCAGATCACCCATGATTCCGGCTATCCGGGCACGCCAGTGCTGTTTTCCTGGGCGTCGGGCGCCAAGACCACCGACTATGTCTACGACAAGGAAAGCGCCAGCGTTGCCCGCGACCAGCTGGAAGTGACGCTGAGAATGCTGGCGCAGACCGGCGCGCGGCGCATCGACATCGTCGCCCATTCGCTGGGGACCTGGGTCACCATGGAGGCGCTGCGCCAGCTCGCCATCACCGGCGACCGCGATCTCGGCGGCAAGCTCGGCGACGTCGTGCTGGCCTCGCCCGACATCGACGTCGACGTGTTCAAGAGCCAGATGCGCCGCTACGGCAAGCCGAACAAGCCGTTCATCCTGCTGCTCTCCGACGACGACCGGGCGCTGCGGCTGTCCGGCCTGATCGCCGGCGCGCGGCCGCGGGTCGGCGACTACAAGGACGCCGCCGACCTCGCCAGCTATGGCGTGTCGGTCGTCGACCTCTCCAGCGTCAAGGGCGCGGACCGCTTCAATCACACCAAATTCGCCGACAACCCGGAACTGGTACAGTTGATCGGCCAGAAGCTGCGCGAGGATGACGGGTTTGCCAGCGACCGCGAGGTGACCGACCGCATCGCCTCGGTCGGACAATAGCTGCATTGCGCGGCAGTGATTGTTGACCATGCCGCACCATCGGAACAGTTTGAACTGGACCGTGCCGGCCTCTGCCTCTATCGAATAGGCCAAGACGTCTCCGGCTCGACGTCGCCTTTGCGGGAGCCCGCGTGACCGTGCCTTCGAAGATCTTTCTCGTCGTTGCATTCGCACTCGCGGTTACCGGCTGCGCCGGCCAGAACACGCATGATCTGCTTAACAAGACGACGATCACGGTGCCTGCTGCCGATATCGCGGCGACGCATAAGATCTTCGTCGCCACAACCCGGCAAAAGGCAACAAAGGAGCCCCGGCAGGTGTTCGACGGCGACCGCTCGCCGACCACCAGCTTTGCCAGCGTCGAGGTGACCGTTCCCAAGGTCCACCAGGTTGGCGCTATCGAACGGGTCAAGGGCTCGGCCAACAGCAATCCGGCGAAGGATTTCACCGCGACCGGCGTCACCTTCTACGAAGGCGCGCCGCAATTCGCCAAGGCGGTCGGCGCCGACATCGCAATGCGCGGCGACCGCGCGCTGGTTTTCGTGCACGGCTTCAACAACGGCTTCGACGACGGCATCTACCGGCTGACGCAGATCGCGCACGACACCAAATACCCCGGCACGCCGGTGCTGTTTTCATGGGCCTCGAGCGGCAAGACGACCGGCTACATCTACGACAAGGAAAGCGCCAATGCGGCGCGCGACGATCTCGAAGGGACGCTGCGTATGCTTGCCAAGAGCCGCGCCAAGAGCATCGACATCATTGCCCATTCGATGGGGACCTGGGTGACCATGGAAGCGTTGCGCCAGCTTGCCATCACCGGCGACCGCGACCTCGGCGGCAAGCTCGGCTACGTCATCCTGGCTTCACCCGACATCGACGTCGACGTGTTCAAGAAGCAGATGATCCGCTACGGCAAGCCAGACAAGCCGTTCGCCGTGCTGCTTTCGGGTGACGACCGGGCGCTCAGGCTGTCGACCCTGATCTCCGGCGACAAGCCACGCGTCGGCGACTATGGCGACGCGGCCGACCTCGCCAGCTATGGCGTCTCGGTGGTCGACCTGACCAAGACCAAGGGCGGCGACCGGCTGAACCACGCCAAATTCGCCGACAACCCGTTCCTGGTGCAGTTGCTCGGCGACCGCCTGCGCGCCCCGGCCGGCCTCGCCTCCGAAGAGACCGCGCCGGCCCAGCTCGACAATCTCGGCCAGGGCCTCGGCAAGGCCGTCGGCTCGGTGGCCGAGATCGTCATCACCACGCCGTTCAAGGTGCTGACCATCGCCACCGGCGGGTGAGGCGGCGCCCGGGCGGCATTCAGACGAACAGATCAACCTTCTGGAACGTCGTCACGTCGATCAGGCCGACGTCGGAAATCCTGAGCTCGGGGATGACGACCAGCGCCAGCAGCGAGTGCTGCATGTAGGCGTTGTTGAGTGAGCAGCCCATCTGGCGCATGGCGTCGCTGAGTTTGTCCGCCTTGGCGGCGACGATTTCCGCCCGCTCGTTCGACATCAGCCCGGCGATCGGCATTTCGACCAGCGCCAGCTCCTTGCCGTTGGAAAACAGCACGACGCCGCCGCCGACCTCGCCCAGCCGGTTCACGGCCAGGGCCATATCCTGCTTGTTGGTGCCGACGACGATGATGTGGTGGGCATCGTGCGCCACGCTGGAGGCCATGGCGCAGTCGCCGATATAGCCGAAGCCGGAGACGAAGGCGTTGGTGACGCCGCCGGTGCCCTTGTGACGCTCGACCAATGCGATCTGACAAACGTCGTTGCGGCGGTCCATGGCGACCAGCCCGTCCTCGACGGCAAGATCGGCCTCCAGCGCCCGCGTCGGCGCCTGGTTCTCGATGACGCCGATGACGCGAACCCGCACCTCGTTGGCGCCCATGGGTGCCGCGATGTCGAAATCGCCGGCCTTGAGCTTCTTGCCGAGCTTGACGGTGTTCTTCGCCGTCTTCGGATAGTCGTAGGCCGGAATATCGATCTCGAGCTTGCCGCCCTTGGCCAGCCGGACGCCGCGGCCATAGACCTCGTCGATAGTCATTTCGGCCAGGTCAGAAACGATCAGCAGATCGGCGAGCCGCCCAGGCGCGATCGAGCCGATCTCGCGTTCCAGCTTGAAATGCTGGGCGGTGTTGAGCGTCGCCATCTGGATCGCCGTCACCGGCTTCAAGCCCTGGCTGATGGCGTGGCGCACGACCCGGTCCATGTGGCCTTCATGCACCAGCGTGCCGGAATGGCTGTCGTCGGTGCACAGGATGAAGTTGCGCGGGTCGAGGCCGCTCTCCGTCACTGCCTTGATCTGCGAGGCCACGTCGTACCAGGCCGAACCCAGCCGCAGCATCGCCTTCATGCCCTGGCGGACGCGCGCGATGGCGTCCTCGGCGCGCGTGCCTTCGTGGTCGTCCTCCGGACCGCCGGCGACATAGCCATGGAACGGCAGGCCGAGATCGCGCGAGGCATAGTGCCCGCCGACGGTCTTGCCAGCCCTCACCGTCGCCGCGATCTCGCCCGACATCACCGGATCGTTGGCGGCGACGCCGGGGAAATTCATCACCTCGCCGAGCCCGATGATGTTCTCCCAGGTCATCGCCTCGGCAACGTCGGCCACCGTCAGCTCGGCGCCGGCATGCTCCAGCCCCGGCGCCGACGGCACGCAGGACGGCATCTGCACATGCACGTTGACCGGCATGGCGACCGCCTCGTCATGCATCAGCCGCACACCCGGCAGGCCGAGCACATTGGCGATCTCGTGCGGATCGATGAACATCGAGGTGGTGCCATGGGGGATCACCGCGCGGCAAAATTCCGTCACCGTCACCATGCCGCTCTCGACATGCATATGCGCGTCGCAAAGCCCCGGCACCAGATAGCGGCCGCCGGCATCGACCACCTTGGTGCCCTGACCGATGGCATGGCCGGCATTCGGCCCGCAATAGGCGAAGCGGCCGCCGGCGATGGCGATGTCTGTGCCGGCGATGATCTCGCCCGAATGGACGTTGACCCAGCGCCCGTTGCGGATGACGAGATCGGCGGGCTTGCGGCCCATGGCGACATCGACCAGATGCGTCGCCATCTCGGCCCAGGGTTTTGGTTTCGTCGCATTGGCGGTCTTCGGCATCAACAGGCTCCTCTTTGCCCGACTGTGCCAAGCCGCGAGGATTTTGACCAGCGAGGAAGTAAGCGCCAACGGCGAAGTTGCAGATCTCCTCTCTCAAGGGGGGGTGATGTCGCCGAAGGCGACAGAGGGGGGTCGCCGATCCACGCGCGACGACCCGCTCTGGCCTACCGGCCATCTCCCCCTCAAGGAGGGAGATTGATGCCACCATGGCTTTCGCCAATCGCCAAGGGCCTTTTGCGTCGGCCGCAGCAACTTTGTTCTTGCTTTGTGCCGGCAGCTATGCTACTAATTTGGGTATGGTGCTAATTGGCTCCAACGACCCGCCTCCCGAGGCGGGTTTTTCTGTTATGGCGCCATTCATGGCAAATTGGCCCAAGCGGAATACGATTCCGTTGCGGCCAATCAGCTTTTTGCCGCGTCAGCGGATCTTACTGAATCGACGGTCGCGGAGTTTGACACACTCCATCGTTCGAGCCTTCAGCCGGTTCAATCAATTCGATCCCGAACTGTCACTTCTTGCTCGGATCGTCTGCCGGGTTGACGTAGGTGATCTTGAATGGCCCCTCGCCATGAACCTGGATGATCGTATCGCTTGTCGTCCAGGCGAAGTGATTCATTGCGGCCGGTGCGACGCCGAAGCCGCCAGCAGTCAGTTCGACGCCTTTCGCCTCGTCGAGCTTATCGCCCATTCCGATATGGAAGTTGCCGGAAACCACCGTTATGTAGGTGATGGCCTCGCTAGCTTCGAGTGTCGGATTTGTCGACGGCAGAAGACGGCTTGACGGCTCCTGCCCGGCATCTGAAAAGGACTGGCCTGCGGACGTGGCGGAATTGGTAGACGCAAGGGACTTAAAATCCCTCGATCTCTGATCGTACGGGTTCGATTCCCGTCGTCCGCACCAGATTTGGTCTCGTTTGATAGTCTCCGTAACTGGAGACCGGGCCCTCGACCCAGTTCTGGCCCCCTCACACCCCAATCGGGTTCAGCTTCAAATGCTGGATCAAAATAATCGTCTTGGCGTCGAGGATCCGACCGTCGTGGATGCCGGCCAGCGCCTCGTCGAGCGGCATTTCCAAAACTTCGATGTCCTCGCCTTCGTCGTGGGCGCCGCCGCCGTCGGAAATGCGGTCGGCGGGCGAGTAGCGGGCGACGAAGAACCAGAGCCGCTCGGTCACGCTGCCGGGGCTCATGTAGGGTGAAAATAGCCGCTGCACGTCCTTCAGGCGGTAGCCGAGTTCTTCCTCGGCCTCCTTGCGGATGCAGGCTTCGGGATCGTCTTCGTCGAGCAGGCCGGCACAGGCCTCGATCAGCGGATCCTTGTGGCCGGTGACATAGGCCGGATAGCGGAACTGCCGCACCAGAAGCACCGTCGAACGCTCCGGATCGAAAGGCAGGATCACCGCGCCGTCGCCGCGATCGTAGGTCTGGCGGGTGTGCGTTTCCCATTTGCCGTCGCGCCGGCGGTAGTCGAAGACGGTCTTTTTCAAAACCGCCCATTCGTCGGAAAGGACTTCCTCCGAGCGGATGCGAATGCGATCTTCCATGGTGGACTCCCTGCTGCCGCGGCAAGGCGTAGCCGCGAACGCCCGTTCGTGCAATCCGGCCAGCTATTGGTCCAGAGCACCGGTTCACCGTCTCGTGTCTGGCGCTGGCACAATCGGCTGCATAAATAGCGGCAACCCTTCGCGGAGTTTTTTTATGACCTCATCGCTTTTCCAGCCGATCACCCTCGACGGCCTGACCTTCCCCAACCGCATCGCGGTCGCGCCGATGTGCCAGTATTCGGCCGACGACGGCTCGGCCAGCGATTGGCACCTCTATCACTGGATGAACCTGGCAATGTCGGGTGCCGGCATGGTCACCGTCGAGATGACCGAGGTCGAACGGCGCGGCCGCATCTCGCATGGCTGTCTCGGCCTCTATTCCGAGGACAATGAGGCGGCGGCGCGACGCACGCTGGATGCAGCCAAGCGTGTCGCCGCGCCGGGCACGAAATTCGGCACGCAGCTTGCCCATGCCGGCCGCAAGGCCTCCAACCGGAAACCCTGGGAAGGCGGCGGCCCGCTGCACGCCGATCAGGATCCGTGGCCGATCGTGTCGGCCTCGGCAATCGCCTACGACACCGGCTGGCAGGTGCCGCGGGCGCTGGAGGACGACGAGATCCTGCAAATCATCGAACGCTTCGCCGAAGCAGCCCGGCGTGCCGAGCGCGCCGGCTTCGACTTCATCGAGCTGCATGCCGCGCATGGCTATCTGATCTTCCAGTTCCTGTCGCCGCTCACCAACCGGCGCACCGACCGCTGGGGCGGCTCGCTGGAAAACCGCATGCGTTTCGCCGTCGAAATCGCCAAGGCGGTGAAGCAGGCGGTGCCCAGACTGATGCTGGGCGCGCGTCTGTCGATCAAGGAATGGGTCGATGGCGGCTTCGACGTCGAGGATGCGATCGAAGTGGCAAAAGCGCTGAAGGAAGTCGGCGTCGCCTATCTCTGCTGCTCGAGCGGCGGCAATTCGCCGTTGCAGAAGCTGCCGTCCGGACCCGGCTACCAGGTTCATCTGGCCGAAGCGGTGCGCAAGGGCGCCGGCATCGCGACGCGGGCCGTGGGCCTGATCGACGATCCGAAACAGGCCGAGGCGATCGTCGCCGACGGGCGCGCCGACATGGTGGCGCTGGCGCGCGCCTTCCTTGCCGATCCGCGCTGGGGCTGGCGCGCCGCGGCCACCTTCGGCGAAAAAATCCACCCGGCGCCGCAGCTTGCCCGCTCGGTGACGACGATGCAGCATTGGATGAAGGCGGCGAACTGACGGGGCGGGTTCTCACCTCGCTGGACAGGGAACCATAGCTTCGCTTTGATCCTCTGCCGGTGTAGAGTGGCGAGGGCCGCGGCTGGGCGCGGCAGGTTGGGGGAGCAGAGACATGTCGTTCAGGGGGATTTCCATTGCGGCTGCTGCCGCGGTTTTGGCCGGGCTGTCGTTTGCCACATCGACGCCGGCCGGGGCGCAATATTGCGAAGGCACGGTGCACGGTCTTTCCAGGCACTACAATCTGGCAACGGGAAGCGGCTTTCTCGCCGTTCGGGCCCGGCCGAACTCGTCGTCGCGCATGATCGGGCAATTGTTCAACGGCGACCAAACCGAGATCTTTGACCGTCGCGGAAACTGGTACCAGGTCGATTTCGGCGGCCGCGCCGGCTGGGCGAATGCGCGCTGGCTGCGCAACGACTGCGGCTATTGAGGTATTTTCGCCTGAGCTAAAATAGCTGTTGCAACCAAATCGGCCGCTCCGCGTTGGCGGCGATGATGGACAGCAAGCCATTTGAAAAGCCGGTCGTGGTCGAACTCGGCCATGTCGGCAAATATCGGCATATCCGCAGCGCCCAGGAGGCGGCGGAGTGCCTGATGACGGTCTGGCCACTCAATCGCGGGCCGCGTCATCGTGATGCCCTCGACACTTGCCTAAAAGTGCTGGAAGGTTATCGTTCGACGGCCGATGCACGCCGGGCACTGATCGAAGCCGCCAGGGAATCGGACGTGCTGGTTACGGACGACAGGCTGCCAAACGACAGACTGGCCGATGACAGGCTGCATTGAGGCAACGGGCTTTCAACCGGAGGGTTTCATGGCGAAACTGACCTACAAGATCGTCGAGCATGATGGAGGCTGGGCCTACAAGGTCGGCTCGACATTCTCCGAAACGTTCCCCACCCATCAGGACGCGTTGCGCGCCGCCGAGATCGCTTCCGCCGAACAGCAGGTCGCCGGCAACACCGACGGCATCCAGTACGAGGACGCCGACGGCAAATGGCACGACGAGCTCGCCGACGGCCGCGACCGGCCGCAGACCGAGGTTTCGGATTAGGGTGTGTCGATATCCAGGTGATGCCGGCGTGCTTTACAGGTCGGTTTGGTAGCGCTACCGTCTCACATCGCGCGTGACCGGGGAGGAGCCTGGGCGCTGTCGCGGGCCAGGCAAGAAAGCGGTTTCCTTCGAAGTCGTTGCAGGAATCAGTCGGGAGGAGATCGATGGCGTCTGTCGCAATCGGCGATGTCTACAAGTCATTTGGGACCGTCGAGGTCCTGCACGGGGTCAGCGTCGATATAAACGACGGCGAGTTCGTCACGTTGGTCGGTCCTTCGGGTTGCGGAAAGTCGACCCTGCTCAGGATGATCGCCGGCCTGGAAAAGATCTCGCGCGGCCAGATCGCGATCGGCAAACGTATCGTCAACAACGTTGCGCCAAAAGAGCGCGACGTCGCCATGGTTTTCCAGAACTATGCGCTCTACCCGCATATGACGGTCGCCGAGAACATGGCGTTCTCGCTGATGCTCAAGGGCGTTCCCAAGACGGAGAGCGATGCCGGCGTGCGGCGCGCGGCCGAAATCCTGGGACTGGTGCCGCTGCTCGACCGGTATCCGCGCCAGCTTTCCGGCGGCCAGCGCCAGCGCGTCGCCATGGGCCGCGCGATCGTGCGCGATCCGCAGGTCTTCCTGTTCGACGAGCCGCTCTCCAATCTCGATGCCAAGCTCCGGGTGCAGATGCGCGCCGAGATCAAGGAACTGCACCAGCGCCTGAAGACGACGACGGTTTACGTCACCCACGACCAGATCGAGGCGATGACCATGGCCGACAAGATCGTCGTCATGCACGACGGCATCGTCGAGCAGATCGGGCCGCCGCTCGAACTCTACGACCGGCCGAACAATCTTTTTGTCGCCAGCTTCATCGGCTCGCCCGCCATGAACATGCTGAGGGGCGAGATCGTAAGCGACGGCTCGCCGTCGTTTCGCGGCGCCGGAGGGATTTCGGTCCCGTTGGCCTCGGCACTTTCCATCGGCAATGGTGAGCCGGTCGTGCTGGGGATACGGCCCGAGCATTTGCGGCTATCCGACAATCAGGGCATTCCGGTCACTGTCGTGGTGGTCGAGCCGACAGGGTCCGAAGTGCAGCTCATCGGCCGAACCGCCGGCGGCGAGGAGATCGTCGCCAATTTCCGGGAACGGCATTCCTTCACGCCGGGCGAAACCATCTGGCTTACGGCCGAGCCTGGCCTCATCCATCTCTTTCACGGCAAAACCGGACAGCGGTTCGAAACACCCATCAAGCAGTAGGACGGCACGGACAATAAGCAGGAGGAAGCGAGCATGAAATTCACCAGACGCGACGTGATCCGCACCACCGCCGGCGCTGCGGCGGGAGCCTTGGGAAGCCGGCTCATCGGCTCTCCCGCCTTTGCCCAGGAGGGATTGAAGTACAAGCCCGAGGACGGCGCCAAGCTCAGGCTGCTGCGCTGGTCGCCCTTCGTGCAGGGCGACGAGGATCAATGGCTGGCCAACACCAAGCGCTTCACCGAAGCGACCGGTGTCGAGGTCCGCGTCGACAAGGAAAGCTGGGAGGACATCCGTCCCAAGGCAGCGGTCGCCGCCAATGTCGGCTCCGGCCCGGACTTGATGTTGGTCTGGTTCGACGACCCGCATCAATATCCCGACAAGCTGCATGACGTGACGGAACTGGGCGAATATCTCGGCTCGAAATATGGCGGCTGGCACGATGGACCGAAGCAATATGCGACACGGCAAGGCAAATTCCTCGGCCTGCCGCTGGCCACCATCGGCAATGCCATCGTCTATCGTGAAAGCTGGGTGAAGGAGGCCGGCTTCTCCGAATTTCCGAAGGACACGGCAGGCTTGCTCGAGCTTTGCAAGGCATTGCAGGCGAAGGGACACCCGGCCGGCTTCACGCATGGCCACGGCGTCGGCGACGGCAACAACTACGCCCACTGGCTGCTATGGAGCCATGGCGGCCAGATGGTCGACGAGAGCGGCAAGGTGACGATCAACAGCCCCGAGACGCTGAAGGCGATCGAATACGCGCAACAGCTCTACAAGACCTTCATTCCCGGTACCGAAAGCTGGCTCGACGTCAACAACAACCGCGCCTACCTGGCCGGCGAATTGAGCGTGATCGCCAATGGCATTTCCGCCTACAACACCGCCAAGATCAACAAGGACAAGGATCCGAAACTGACCGAAATCGCCAAGGACACGCGCACGACCAACCTGCCGATCGGTCCTGTCGGGAAATCCGTCGAGCTGTTCCAGGTGACCACGGCCGTGATCTTCGACTACACGCCCTACCCCAATGCGGCCAAAGCCTATCTGCAGTTCATGTTCGAGGAACAGCAAATGTCGCAGTGGATCACGTCCTCGGCGGGCTATTGCTGCCAGACGCTCAAAGCCTTCGACAACAACCCGGTGTGGACGGCCGATCCGAACAATGCCGCCTACGCCAAGGCCTCGGCGACGCTGCGGCCCAACGGCTATGCCGGCCCGCTCGGCTATGCTTCGGCGGCGACCATGGCCGACTATGTGCTGGTCGACATGTTCGCCAAGGCGGTGACAGGCCAGGCGACGCCGCAAGAAGCGATGGCAGAAGCCGAGAAGCGCGCAAACCGCTACTATCGCGTTTGAGCGGATTCAGCCGGGCAGCCATGCTGCCCGGCTTCGAATCGCGCATGGCCGCCTGGCCGATCAATGAGACTTAGAGGAGCCGACCCATGGCCGTGACCTCCGCTGCCGCTCAGCCACCCCGGTCGACGCTGTCGCGCATTTTGACGTTCGTGTCTGAAAGTCATAACGCGCTTGGCTTCGGCTTCATGCTGCCGGCGGCGGCGCTGCTGCTGGTCTTCCTAACCTATCCGCTCGGGCTCGGCGTCTGGCTCGGCTTCACCGATGCCCGCATCGGCCGCCCCGGCATCTTCATCGGCATCGAGAACTACGAATATCTGTGGGATGACGCCGTCTTCTGGCTCTCCGTCTTCAACACCTTGCTCTACACGATCAGCGCCTCGATCCTGAAGTTTGCGCTAGGCCTCTGGCTGGCGCTTATCCTCAACCAGAACCTGCCGTTCAAGTCGTTCTTCCGCGCGATCGTCCTGCTGCCCTGGGTGGTGCCGACGGTGCTGTCGGCCATCGCCTTCTGGTGGATCTACGATTCGCAGTTCTCGATCCTGTCCTGGGCGCTTATGGAAATGGGCCTGATCGACCATCGCATCAACTTCCTCGGCGATCCGGAGAATGCGCGCGCTTCGGTCATCGCCGCCAATGTCTGGCGCGGCATTCCTTTCGTGGCGATCACGCTGCTTGCCGGCCTGCAGACGATTCCGCAGTCGCTCTACGAGGCCGCCACGCTCGACGGCGCCAGCCGCTGGCAATTGTTCCGCTATGTGACGCTGCCGCTGCTGACGCCGATCATCGCCATAACCATGACGTTTTCGGTGCTGTTCACCTTCACCGATTTCCAGCTGATCTATGTGCTGACGCGCGGCGGGCCGGTGAACGCCACCCATCTGATGGCGACGCTGTCGTTCCAGCGCGGCATTTCCGGAGGCCAGCTTGGCGAAGGCGCCGCGATCGCAGTCGCCATGATCCCGTTCCTGCTGGCGGCGATCCTGTTCAGCTACTTTGGCCTGCAACGCCGCAAATGGCAGCAGGGCGGCGGAGATTGACATGACCGCGATCGAAACGAGCAAACGCCCCGAACTCGACGAAGGCGGCATGGGCTACCTGCAGAGTGTGCCGCGCCGCGTGGTGACGGTTTACCTGCCGTTGCTGATATTCGTCATCGTGCTGTTGTTTCCGTTCTACTGGATGACGATCACGGCGGTTAAGCCCAACCTCGAGATGACCGACTACGCCAATTTCAATCCATTCTGGGTGGTGCATCCGACGCTCGAGCATATCCGCTATCTTCTCTTCGAGACGTCCTATCCGGGCTGGCTGCTCAACACGATCATCATCTCGACCGCCGCCACTTTCCTGTCGCTGCTGGCAGCAGTGTTCGCTGCCTATGCGATCGAACGCTTGCGGTTCTCCGGGGCGCGGCAGGTCGGCCTCGCGGTGTTCCTGGCCTATCTCGTGCCGCCGTCGATCCTGTTCATTCCGCTGTCGGTGATGGTGTTCAACCTTGGGCTTTACGACACGCCCTTCGCGCTCATCCTCACCTATCCGACCTTCCTGATCCCGTTCTGCACATGGCTGCTGATGGGTTACTTCCGCTCGATCCCGTTCGAGCTGGAGGAATGCGCGCTGATCGACGGGGCGAGCCGCTGGCAGATCCTCACCAAGATCGTGCTGCCGCTGTCGGTGCCGGGCCTGATTTCCGCGGGCATCTTCGCATTCACGCTGTCATGGAACGAGTTCATCTACGCCTTGACCTTCATCCAGTCGTCCGAAAACAAGACTGTGCCGGTCGGCGTGCTCACCGAACTGGTGCGCTCGGACGTCTATGAATGGGGGGCGCTGATGGCGGGAGCGCTGATCGGCTCGCTGCCGGTGGTGGTGCTCTATTCGTTCTTTGTCGAGCACTATGTTTCCTCGATGACCGGAGCCGTGAAGGAATAAGTTCGGAGGTATTCCCGGCGGCCGGGATGTCCCGAGGCACCCTGCCGGCCGAGGCTGCGGCGGGTTGCACACCTTTGCGTGAGGTTCCGGGAGGGTGTCAGCTGCTGGTGTCGGACTTCGGCGCAAATGCGCGGTCGGCAATGCGTTCGATGAAAGCGACGACCCGTTCCGGCCCGACGAATTGTGGCATATGGCCAAGCCCCTCGACCGGCTCGAAATCGAGCCCGCTGATCTTTTCCATCAGCGGCCAGCCATGGATATCGATGCCCAGCACGACGTCGGAAGCACCAAACAGAATGCCAGCTGGCATGGTGATCTCGCGATAGCGTTGCTCGATACGGCCAAGGTCGTGCTCGATGGCCACGACATCGGTCGACGTTGCATAGAAATGGCTTGGCCTGAGCCCGCACCAGCCGCCGCCCTCGACCATATAGTCGGCCGGCATCGCCTGCGGCGCGAAAATGAAGGCCAGCGTGCGTTCTGCGTATCTGAGAGCCGCCGGGATCGCCACCGTGTGAGCCATGATCCGGCGCCGCAGCGGCGACTGAATGTATAGCGGGCCGAACTTCTCGCGCGCGTCCGGCTCCAGATGGGTCAGCGGCGCCAGCAAGGCGATACCGGAAACCGCCTCGGGATACTCGACAGCCAGCGTCAGCGCGATGGCGCCACCCAGCGAATGGCCGACGATCAGCGGCTTTTGCAGTCCAAGCGCCTCGATAAAATGCCGCACGATCTCGGCCTGCTCGGGTAGCCGCCCGCTGGCGCCCCTGGCCCGCACCGAATAGCCGGAACCCGGACGGTCGAGCGCGATCAGCCGATAGTTCGGGCCGAACCGTCCGAACAGCGTGTGGCGGAATTGATGAAGCTGCGCGCCAAGGCCGTGCAGGAAGACGATCGGCCGCCCCTCGCCCATCTCGAAATAATGGATGCGATTGCCGTCGATCTCGATGAATTTACCGCTGGCCGGCACCAGCCTTTCGGCTTTCGCCGCAATCCGCAGCGTCGCCAGCACAGGATAAGCTGCCACGACGAGCGCCAGCAGAAACAGCGCGCCGGGCAGCCATAGAAGAATCGATACCGGCATGTTCTTGCTCATGGCCCAAACCGGCGCAGCATCACCCGCCGAAGGTTCCACTGCAAGGGAGGTGGCACAGGTGGATCCGTCGTTTGGCGGCATTGCCGCCGGCCGTTCGCCGCGCTATCTCAGGCGACCCGTTGCCGGAGCCTGCCATGACCGAAATCGTCACCGCCGCCATGCTCGTCATCGGCGACGAGATTCTGTCCGGCCGCACCAAGGACAAGAACATCGGCCACCTCGCCGACATCATGACGGCGATCGGCATCGACCTGAAGGAAGTGCGCATCGTTGCGGACGAGGAAGACGAGATCGTCGCTGCGGTGAATGCGCTGCGCACCCGCTACAGCTATGTCTTCACCACCGGCGGCATCGGCCCGACGCATGACGACATCACCGCCGATTCCATCGCCAAGGCCTTCGGCGTGCCGTGCGAATACGACGCCAGGGCCTACGCCCTGCTGGAGGCAAGCTATGCTGCCCGCGGCATCGAATACACCGAAGCGCGCAAGCGCATGGCGCGGATGCCGCGCGGGGCAGACCACATCGACAACCCAGTGTCGGTTGCGCCGGGCTTTCGCATCGGCAACGTCCATGTCATGGCCGGCGTGCCGGCGATTTTCCAGGCGATGCTCGACAATGTCGTGCCGACGTTGCGGGCCGGCACCAAAATGCTGTCGGCCACCGTGGAATGTCCGTTCGGCGAAGGCCTGATCGGGGGGCCGCTGGGCGACATCCAGAAGGCGCATCCGGACACGATCATCGGCTCCTATCCGAAATATGGCGACGGCAAGTTCTGGACGGAACTGGTGGTGCGCGCCCGCAGCCAGCAGGCGCTGGACTCCGCACGCGCCGACGTAGAGGCTATGGTGGCGAGCTTGACCTGAGCAAGCAGGGTAGGCTGATCGGCCGGCTTGACGGAACCAGCATCGCGCAGTGACGTTTGTCACGAGTGGGATCGCCGTAAAACTGAGGGATTGCCATGCGCTTCAAGACCATCGTCGCCATACTACAGAACGAACAGGACGCCGAGCGCGTGCTCGACTGCGCGATCCCGCTGGCCAGCCGGTTCCAGAGCCATCTGATCGGCATCCATGCCGAGGCGCTGCCCGTGCCCTACACCTCGGCCACCGGCTTTCCGGACACCGAGTTCCTGCAGGTTTCGGCCGACATGAACCGGGAGCGCGCCGAGAAGTTGCAGGCCGCCTTTCACAATCGCGTCGAGAATTCCGGCCTGTCGTTCGAGTGGCGCAGCCTCGAGAGTTTTTCCGGCGACAGCGCGCTGACCGGCATCTCGACCGTTCGCACCGCGGACCTGATCATCGCCGCGCAGCGCGAATCGAGCGGCGATCCGAGCGCCGACGTCGACACGCTGGTCTACGACGCCGGCCGGCCGGTGCTGGTGGTGCCGCATTCGGGTCCGCTGGTGACCAGCTTCAAGCACGTGCTGCTCGCCTGGAACGGCAGCAAGGAAGCCGCGCGCGCGGCGTTTGATGCCCTGCCCTTCATCATCGAGGCCGAAAAGACGGACATCGTCGTCATCGACCCGCCCGATACGCTCGAAGAGGCGCCGGAAACGGCCGGCGCCGAGATCGCCGCCTCGCTGTCCAGGCACGGCGCGACCGTCAGCGTCTCGGTGCTGAGGTCCGGCGGCGCCTCGGTCGACGACATCATCCAGACCAGGGTCGCCGAATCGGGCGCGGACCTGCTCGTGCTCGGCGCCTACAGCCATTCCTGGCTGCGCCAGCTGCTGTTCGGCGGGGTGACGCGAACGGTGCTGCGCACCGCGCCGGTGGCGGCTTTCCTGTCGCGGTAAGTTCATAGAGATCACGGGTTGGACAATCGCTTTGCCGCGCCCTTGCCAAGGCCAAGCCTTTCCAGTTAATTCCGCCCGCATTCCATAGTGTCTGCGCGCGATGCGCGCTTTGCGGAGTGCGCGAAAGATGTCCCTGCCCGAAAAAGCCTTCCCGGTCTCCTGGGACCAGTTCCACCGCGATGCACGCGCGCTCGCCTGGCGGCTTGCCGGCGCCAACAAGGGGCAATGGAAGGCAATCGTCTGCATCACGCGCGGCGGCTTGGTTCCGGCCGCCATCATTTCGCGCGAGCTCGGCATCCGCATCATCGAGACGGTCTGCGTTGCCTCCTATCACGATTATACCAGCCAGGGGCAGCTGCAGGTGCTGAAGGAGGTCACCCCAGCGCTGCTCGCCGATGACGGCGCCGGCGTGCTGATCATCGACGACCTCACCGACACCGGCAAGACGGCAGGAATCGTGCGCGCGATGATGCCCAAGGCTCATTTCGCCACCGTCTATGCCAAGCCGAAAGGCAGGCCGATGGTCGACACTTTCGTTACCGAGGTTAGCCAGGACACCTGGATCTATTTTCCCTGGGACATGGGCTTCACCTACCAAAAGCCGATCGCCGACGACCACGCCGGCTGATTCGCGGTAACGCCGCTTCCGTCGGAAGACAGCGTCGAGCACTCCTTGAAGGAGTGGCCCCGGCACACGACATTTCCTTAATCGACGCCCATTGGAGTGGTTAACCAGTCCACATGAAGTTTTTTACTTTTATTGCTTATGATTAGCCGTAAGATTCACGAGACGGCAAACGATTCTGGAAGCTGAGGCAAGCTTCTCCGATGTTGACAAGGCCAACGACGCACAACCATCTGGCCGAAAGGGTCCGGCGACTCTTCGGCACGGTGCCGTCCCGCCTGCAGGTTGCAGCGCTGCCCTGGCGCGATAGCGGCGACGGCGTCGAAATCATGCTGATCACCAGCCGCGATACCGGCCGCTGGGTGCTTCCCAAGGGCTGGCCGGAAGCAAAGGAGCCGCTTTGCGAGGCGGCGGCGCGCGAAGCCGGCGAGGAGGCCGGGCTGCGCGGCACGATCTCGCATCACGAGGCCGGCCGCTATTTCTACGCCAAGGTGCTGGATTCCGGCGAGGAAGTGCCGTGCGAGGTGCTGGTGTTCCCGCTGCAGGTCGACAAGGTCGCCGACCGGTGGAAGGAAAAGCGGGCACGCACCCGCAAGTGGGTCAGCGCCGCCGAGGCCGTGGGCATGGTACATGAACCGGATCTTCGCCAGATCATCGCCCATTTCTGCGCCGATCCACGCCGGTTCTCCTGAGCCCGAGTCGCGCATAGCCGCGGTCAGGTGCCGCGAACGCCATCGCCGAAGCACCTCCGCGCCGAGCCGAACCTACCTCGCTGCGCTCCGCTTCTATCCCCGTTATCCACATATGTGACACACAAGATGTTGGGGTCATAAAAGCTACGCAAACGAATCCTTGACGGCGCAAAACGAGTCGCCTTTTATAGGCCATGCGCTCCTGTTGAGAGTGCGACCGGAAAAGTTTCGAGGCCGGTCTTTTTCCCGGAATATGTGCGTTTTGATCCGCATTCCCGCCTGTTTACGAGGCCGGCGAAGGCGTGGGATTTTGAAGCCTTGGGGGGCGAAAGGGGAGGATTGTCGGACTTGAATAAATTGTCTGTTAACACTATATTTAGTGTTTGCAGGTAGGTTCGACGCTAGATAATGTGAATTTCCCTCGACCGAGGGTGTTACAAAAAGTTTTCAGTTTTGAGGGACCCACAGGGTCCGTGAGCGCGTTGGACAGCGGCCTCGCAGGAGGTTCGACCGGCAGGGCGGCGGAGACTGTGAAGATGAGAGTCGGGGTTTTCGAACGCCGGCAAACGGCGGCCATGCGCGTTTCGTCAAGAGGGCAGAAATCCTCTGGGAAAAGCGCTATATGTAGACAAAAGGGACCGGACCAATGCGCATCGAGCGTCGTTTCACCAAGCCAGGGCAATCAGCTTACGCGGAGATCGAATTCCGCAAGGCGCTTTCCGAGATCAAGAATCCGGATGGCTCGGTGGTGTTCCGCTTGGACAACATCGACGTGCCGGCGCAGTTCTCCCAGGTTGCCGCCGATATCCTGGCGCAGAAATATTTCCGCAAGGCGGGCGTCCCCGCACGGCTGAAGAAGGTCGAGGAGACGCAAGTCCCCTCCTTCCTGTGGCGCTCCGTCGCCGACGAGGCTGAACTGGCCAAGCTGCCGGAAGCCGAGCGCTACGGTTCCGAGACCGACGCTCGCCAGGTCTTCGACCGGCTTGCCGGTACCTGGACCTATTGGGGCTGGAAGGGCGGCTACTTCAAGTCGGAGGAAGACGCACGCGCCTTCCGCGACGAGCTCGCCTATATGCTGGCCACCCAGCGCGTCGCGCCGAATTCGCCGCAATGGTTCAACACCGGCCTGCACTGGGCCTATGGCATCGACGGCCCGAGCCAGGGCCATTTCTATGTCGACCCGTTCACCGGCAAGCTGACCAAGTCGAAGTCTTCCTACGAGCATCCGCAGCCGCATGCCTGCTTCATCCAGGGCGTGCAGGACGACCTCGTCAATGAGGGCGGCATCATGGACCTGTGGGTGCGTGAGGCGCGCCTGTTCAAATACGGCTCCGGCACCGGCTCCAACTTCTCGTTCCTGCGCGGCGAAGGCGAAAAGCTGTCGGGCGGCGGCCGCTCGTCGGGGCTGATGAGCTTCCTCAAGATCGGCGACCGCGCGGCGGGCGCCATCAAGTCGGGCGGCACGACGCGTCGCGCGGCAAAGATGGTCATCGTCGACGCCGATCATCCCGATATCGAGGAATTCATCGACTGGAAGGTCAATGAGGAGCAGAAGGTCGCCTCGCTGGTCACCGGCTCGAAGATCGTCAAGAAGCACCTCGAAGCGATCATGAAGGCCTGCATCAACTGCGAAGGCAATGGCGACGATTGCTTCGACCCGGCGGTCAACACCGCGCTGAAGCGCGAGATCAAGGCGGCCAAGAAGGACGCGGTGCCGGAGAACTACATCTACCGCGTCATCCAGTTCGCCAAGCAGGGCTACACCTCGATGTCGTTCAAGACCTACGACACCGATTGGGATTCGGACGCCTATCTCACCGTTTCCGGCCAGAACTCCAACAATTCGGTGTCGCTGAAGGACGATTTCCTGCGCGCCGTCGAGCAGGACGGCGACTGGCATCTCACCGCCCGCAAGGACGGGAAGGTGCTGAAAACGCTGAAGGCGCGCGATCTCTGGGAAAAGATCGGCTATGCCGCCTGGGCGTCGGCCGATCCGGGCCTGCATTTCAACACGACGATGAACGACTGGCACACCTGCGCCTCGGCCGGTGCGATCCGGGCGTCCAATCCGTGCTCGGAATATATGTTCCTCGACGACACCGCCTGCAATCTGGCCTCGATCAACCTTCTGCCCTATCGCAACGCCGACGGCACCATCGACATCGCCGCCTACGAGCACACGGTGCGGCTGTGGACCATGGTGCTGGAAATCTCCGTCATGATGGCGCAGTTCCCGTCGAAGGAGATCGCCAAGCTTTCCTACGAGTACCGCACGCTCGGCCTCGGCTACGCCAATATCGGCGGCCTGCTGATGACCTCGGGCATTCCCTATGATTCCGACGAGGGCCGCGCCATCTGCGCCGCCCTCACCGCGATCATGACCGGCACCGCCTATGCCACTTCGGCTGAAATGGCCGCCGAGCTCGGCGCCTTCCCCGACTACGACCGCAATGCGCAGAACATGCTGCGCGTCATGCGCAACCACCGCCGTGCTGCCTATGGCGACAGGGACGGCTACGAGAAGCTCGCCGTCAACCCGGTGCCGCTGGTCGCCTCGGATCTCAGGCAGCAAGAGCTTGCCGACCATGCCAAGGCCGCCTGGGACCGCGCCATCGAGCTTGGCGAGGAGCATGGCTACCGCAACGCGCAGGCAACGGTGATCGCCCCGACCGGCACGATTGGCCTGGTGATGGATTGCGATACCACCGGCATCGAGCCCGACTTCGCGCTGGTAAAATTCAAGAAGCTCGCCGGCGGCGGCTATTTCAAGATCATCAACCGTGCGGTTCCGGAAGCGTTGCGCACGCTTGGCTATTCCGAGAGCCAGATCGCCGAGATCGAGGCCTATGCCGTCGGCCATGGCAATCTCAACCAGGCGCCTGCCATTAACCCCGGCTCGCTCAAGGCAAAAGGCTTCACCGACGACAAGATCGCGGCGCTCAATGCCGCGCTGAAGTCGGCCTTCGACATCAAGTTCGTCTTCAACCAGTGGACGCTGGGCGCCGAATGGGTGAAGGAGAATTTTGGCTTCACCGATGAGCAGCTCAACGATTTCTCGTTCGAGATGCTGCCGGCGCTTGGCTTTTCGAAGAAGGACATCGAGGCCGCCAACATCCATGTCTGCGGGGCGATGACGCTGGAAGGCGCGCCGTTCCTGAAGGCCGAGCACCTGCCGGTGTTCGACTGCGCCAGCCCGTGCGGCAAGATCGGCAAGCGTTCGCTGTCGATCAACAGCCACATCATGATGATGGCGGCGGCGCAGCCCTTCATCTCCGGCGCCATTTCCAAGACCATCAACATGCCGAACGACGCGACGGTGGAAGACGCCAAGGGCGCCTACATGCTGTCGTGGAAGCTGGCGCTGAAGGCCAACGCGCTCTATCGCGACGGCTCGAAGCTGTCGCAGCCGCTCAATGCCTCGCTGCTCGCCGATGGCGAAGAGGACGAGGACGAAGCCGTCGAGCAGCTGATCGCGGCACCGGCCGCGCAGCGCGCCGTTCAGGTGACCGAGAAGATCGTCGAGCGCGTCGTCGAGCGTCTCTACCGCGACCGCGAGAAACTGCCGAACCGCCGCAAGGGCTATACCCAGAAGGCGGTCGTCGGCGGCCACAAGGTCTATCTCAGGACCGGCGAGTTCGACGACGGCCGTATCGGCGAGATCTTCATCGACATGCACAAGGAAGGTGCCGCCTTCCGGGCGATGATGAACAACTTCGCCATCGCCATCTCGCTCGGCCTGCAATATGGCGTGCCGCTCGACGAATATGTCGAGGCCTTCACCTTCACCAAGTTCGAGCCGGCCGGCATGGTGCAGGGCAACGACGCGATCAAGAACGCCACGTCGATCCTCGACTACGTGTTCCGCGAACTGGCTGTCTCCTATCTCGGCCGCCACGATCTCGCCCATGTCGACCAGTCGGATTTCGACAAGACTGCACTCGGACGCGGCATCAACGAAGGCAAGGCGACGCCCTTCTCCAAGGGTCTCACCCGCGGTGCCTCGCCGGTCAAGCTGGTGTCGGGCATGGGTGCGGAGCCCAAGGGCTTTGCCGGTGCGGGCTCCGGAACTCCGTCCCGTACCGCCCCAACCGCCTTCTCCGGCTCCAACGTGCTGACGTTGAAGCCGGCCAGCGACGAAGCCATCGCCTACAAGCGCGACTACGAGGAGCGCGCCAGGGAACTGGTCGAGGACATCGTCTACGCGGAAGCGTCTGATCCGACGGAGCTGTTCACCGACGAGGCGGCGAAAGAAGCAGCCGAAGCCAAAGCGCTCGCCGCCAACCGGCGCCAGCAATCGCTGATGCAGGGCTACACCGGCAACGAATGCTCGGAATGCCACAATTTCACGATGGTGAGGAACGGGACTTGCGAGAAGTGCGACACTTGTGGGGCGACGAGCGGGTGTAGCTGAGGAAAGATGCCGCCTCGGCTCACGGTCCGCGAAGTCATTCGCTTGCTGGAGACCGATGGCTGGTATCTGATTGCAACTAAGGGCAGTCATCGCCAATATAAGCATGAAATCAAAGCCGGTCGCGTCACCGTGGCCGGCAAGCCGTCTGAAGAGGTTGCGCCAGGTACACTGAACAGCATCCTCAAACAGTCCGGTCTGAAGGAGCGATGACATGCGATACGCGGTGGTGATTGAAAAAGCCGGAAACAATTTTTCCGCCTATGTGCCGGATCTGCCCGGCTGCATCGCCACCGCTGCAACTGTGCCTGAAGTGGAAGCCGAAATCCGCGACGCAATACGCTTTCATATCGAAGGCCTGCGTGCCGATGGACTGGATGTGCCCAAAGGTGTCAGCCTGGCGGAATATGTAGAGGCGTAGAAGCTGCGTATTCCCTTCTCCCCTTGTAAGGGGAGAAGGAAAGAGCTGCCGCTACTCCGCGTCGGCCACCATCTGCCGTCCGCCAGTCCAGTCGCGCCACGCCCTCTCGTCGCCGTGGAAGACGTTGAGGTCGATGCGGCCTCTCACGCCGTGCGACAGGCCGGAGCCGGAATACTGCCAGAACAGCCATTTGCGGCCGGGATAGACTTTTGACGGGTGCGCCGCCACGGCGCGCAGCCAGAATGGATAATCGGGGAAGGCGCCGCGCAGATTGTCGCGGTAGAAGTCGGGCGCGGTGTAGATGATCGGCCGCTGGCCGTAGTGGCGCTCGAGCTTGTCCATGAACACCTGCATCTTCTCCAGCACCTTTTGCCGGGACGGGCGGCGCTTGCAGCTGGATTCGCCGTTCCACTCGACGTCGATCACCGGCGGCAGCGCACCCTCGACCCTCGGCACGTTGCGGATGAACCAGTCCGCCTGCTCGCCGGCGGTGCGGCACCAGTAGAAGAAATGATAGGCGCCGCGCTTCAGGCCGGCGGCGTCGGCATTGCGCCAGTTCCTGGTAAACATCGGGTCGATATGATCGCCGCCGTCGGTCGCCTTGATGTAGGCGAAATTGGCGCCCTGGGCGCGCAGCTTTTGCCAGTTCACATTGCCCTGCCAGCGCGAAACGTCGACGCCATGGACGGCAAGGCGCCTTGGCGAGGAGGACTTGCCGAAATTGATCGGCTTGGCGTCGCGAAAACCATAGCGCGTGACCGGCTCTGCAAGCATTGCCGGTGCTGCGCGTGTCAGCCGCTTCGGCGGCGACATCAGCGCGATCACCTCGGCCGGCGGTTCGATACTTTGGTCGGGCTCCAATGCAGCGACCGGCTGTTCGTCCTGCTCCTGTTGCGCGAAGGCGGGCGCGGCGTCAGCTATCGCTGCCGAGGCGATCGGCGCCGGCGGCCGCACAACCGAGCTGGTGGTCTCGCTGGACGGCACTTGCAGCGCATCGACGCCGGAGGTCGACGTGCAACCGGCAAGGCACAGCGCTGCGATCGAAAAGATGACGACGCCTGATATCCGCATCTGGACCTGTACGCAAAACACAACAGACCGAAGGCAGGACAACGCCGCCGGACAAACCAAGCTGGATTCCTAACAAGAAACTACCAACAAAGTTTGAATCGAATTGTTAGGGCTCTCGTCGAGACGTCGGCGGGCAAAGGGACGCTGCCCTTCCACCGTTCGGCCACGTCGCTGGCTTCGCAATCCCGCTTGACAACTCACTGCGTGAGATTAGTCTTCGCTAATCTTACGATGTAAGGCCATACTTGGGAGGGAGTCATGCAGCCCGCCGCCTTGTCAGAATTGCAGCCCTTAGTCACGCCGGAGCCACGCTCGCCCGCCATCGGGATCGACGAGATATCCGGCGATCTCAGCCGCGTCATCGAACGCGCTGAGGTCGATGCCTGGCTCGATCTCTATCGCGCCGCCCCGGCAGACTTTGCCGCAAGGCAAGGCCTAGCCATCGCCGAAGATGGCGATCTCGTCTGGACCACCTGCACGACGATCCCGTTCATCCATTTCAACTGCGTCAAGAACCTTGGTGTCGATAGCGCGGCCACCGAGAGCCGGCTCGATACGCTTCTGAGGCACTATCGCGACGCCGGCATTCTGCGGCCCTGGTTCTACACCAACCCACACACCGAGCCCGCGACGCTCAGCTGCTGGCTCGAGGCGCGCGGCCTGCAGCGTCAGGGAGGCTGGGAACGCATCTTTCGCGACGCCACGCCGTTGCCAGCGGAGCCGCTTTTCCCGACGGAGGATGTCTCGGTCGAGCGGGTGACGCCGGCAACGGCAAGGGAATGGGCTGGGTTCATCGACAGCCAATACCGGTTGCCGACCTCACCGTGGTTACTGGCGCTGGCCGGCCGGCGCGGCTGGCGCCATTACATGCTGCGGCGGGACGGCGCGGTGGCGGCGGTGCGCTCGATGTTCATCGGCGCCGACGGCATGGCCTGGAGCGGCATCGACGCGCCGGTGCCCGGCATCATGGCGCCGAGCTTCGATCTCGATGCAATGCTCGGCGAAGCGATGGTGCGCGACGGACTTGCGGCCGGTGCAAAACTGTTCGTGGCCGATATCGAGGCGCCGCAAGCCGAACGCGACGGGCCGGCCTATCGCAACTATGCACGTCTCGGCTTCAAACTCGCTTATTTCCGCAGCCATTACAGCTATTTGCCGGCAAATTCCGGCTAACCGCTTCAGGACCCTAGCCGCACAGCCACAGCTTGTGGCAGGTCGTGGCCATCAGGTGGGCCGGCGGTACAAAACGATCGTTGACCGCCACATCATCGTCCGCCCGGCGGACCTTTTCTTCGAGCAGCGTGCGAAGTTGCGCCGGTTGCACGCGGTCGCGCTCCATCACCAGCTTGATCATCGGATCGCTCAAGAGTTCGTCCAGGGTGTTGATGCTGTCGTTCATTCCGTCGCCTCCTCGACTGCCGCCCGCACGCAATAGATAGGCAGCAATGATGGCCCGCCAATGACGCTTTGCCGGCTATCTCGTGTTGCTTTGGATTAAATTTTGTCCAGATTTCACCTCAAACCGGAGGTGGCGCGCCTTCATATTGCGGCAGGCCGTCGTCGATCTGCACCCAGGGCTGCTTCGAGGCGGTCCAGATATGCATCTCGGGCCTGAACACTGAGGGGTCATCGAGCGAGCCGGTGGTGACGCCGATGATGCCGGCGGAATCGCGCCGGGAAAACATCGTCGTGCCGCAGCGCGGGCAAAAGCCGCGCTTGAGATCGGGCGAGGAATTCACCATCGCCAGCGGTCCGTCGACCGTCACATCGTCGATACGGAACAGCATGCGCGCGTTGAAGGCGGCACCCAGCGCCTTCTGGCACAACCGGCAATGGCAGACGCGCTCATTGATCGGTGCTGCCTCGGCGCGGTAGCGCACCGCGCCGCACAAACACCCGCCCTGATACCCAGCCATCGCCCGTGTCCCTGCCTGTGAGGATAGGCGGCATACCTATCGATAGGCGCGGTAGCGTCAATTGAAAAGCTTTGATGGCGCCATCTATAGCTGTGATGCGACCGATACACGACTGGCCGATGCGCCGCGCCAAGGCCTCATTGACGAAATGCCGGCCGTCTCGCGGGAGACGGCCGGCAGACAATTGACTGCGTGTCAGTTCGTTTCGTTGACGACTTCGTCCCAGGTCTTGACCTTGGTCTCGCCATTGAGGAACGGCAGCGCGGCAGCTGTGAGCTCCGGCGCGAAGAACACATCGTAGTGGGTGCGGTTCGGCACGATCGCCAGGCGGTTCTGCGACAGGTTCTCGCGCATCCAGCCGGCGTCCTTCAATCCGCCGCCGAGCATCTGGTAGAATTTGATCTCGTGCTCGGGCCGGTACATGTCGCTGTCGCCGAACACCAGCATCACCGGCATTTTCAGCTTCGGCACGTCGGCGGAATAATCGTAGTCCTTGCGCATATAGGCGCCAAGTTGATCGAGGAGTTTCGGAAAATCCTCCGGATGCGGCGCAACGGCGACGTAGGATTTGTACATCGGCGTGTCCTTCATCATGTCAGCCATCGCCGCGCCGACCTGTGCCTGCTGGCCACGCATCTCGGCATAGAAGCCGTCCGCGGCGTAGGGGGTCGAGACCAGCACCAGCCGGCGCACCGCCTCGGGATGCTGCACGGCCATGCGGAAGGCGACGCCGCCACCCAGCGAATAACCCATGACGTCGACCTTGTCGTAGCCGAGCGCCTTGACGATCGCCGCCATGTCGTCGCCCATCGCCTCCAGGCTGAGCGGCCGGTCGCCGAGTGCGGTGCGGCCATGGCCCTGCAGGTCGACGCCGATGACGGTGCGGTTTTCGGTAAGCTTCGGCAGGATCGGCGCGAACATATCCGTCGTGCCGAGCCCGCCATGCAGCAGAAGCAGCGGCTCGCCCTTACCATAGACGGCGTAATAATAGTTCAAACCGTTGATCGGCAGCAGGCCGGATTTTTCCGGCTTCGGCAATGTTGCGGTTGCGGTCGTCATGGCGGGCTTGGCCTCCTCAGCGTTGATGGTGCCCGGCGCCGCAAACAGCGCGGCGGCCGAAGCGAAAATGGCGAAAAATATCGATCTGGACATGTCAGTCTCCCTCTCCCGTTTGCATCAAAGTCGCTTTGCGACTTCCTCGAGCTGTTCGGCGCACTGGCCCCAGCCCTCGTGAAAACCCATTTTCTCGTGCTGTTCGCGGTCGGCGACCGACCAATGCGCAACCCGGGCGACGTAGCGGGTCTTGCCCGTGCCCTCGTCCTCGAGTGTCACAATGCCGGTCATGAACGGTTTGGCGGAAGGCTCCCACGCCTTGGTATAGGCATCGGTGAAGACGAGCTTCCTGCCCGGCACGACTTCGAGGAAGACGCCGGGGTTCGCAAACTCGTTGCCGTCGGGACCGGCCATGACGACCAGGCTGGTGCCGCCGGCGCGAACGTCCATCTCAGCGCGCGGCGTCGTCCACGGCTTCGGCGCAAACCATTGCGTCAACAGCTTCGGCTCGGTCCAGCAGCGATAGACGTTCTCGCGCGGTGCATCGATGATGCGGGCGAGAACCAGCTCGCGGTCGGAGTTGGGGGCGATGTCGAGCTTGGTGATCATGGTGTTTCCTCACATGTCGGGTTTGGCTTTCGTGTCTAGGACGAACCGACAAGACGCAAGCCGACACGGTCCACGAGAAAAAATCCGCGGAACCGGAGATTCGAACGACGGAACCGAGTGGCTTCAGTGGCGCTTGGCTTGCACCAGATAGGCGTCGATCTCAGTCTCGCCGAGCCACTTGGCCGCTTCGAGCCGATGCAGGCCTTCGACCAGGATATGGCGCTTGCCGTCATGGCGCACCTGGATCGGCGTCTTCATGCCGTTTTCCAGAATGTCCTCGGCAAGATGGCGGACGGTCTCGGGATGCAGCGTCTTCTTGCGCGCGGTCGGCACGTAAATGTCGTTGACCCTAACCTTTTGCACTCTCAGCATATCGGCTCCCGTGGCGGACAAGGCCGCGTTTTGTGAGATAGTCTGTTTGTCCGGCAAGGCCAAGGGAGCAGCCCGGCGATGACTGGCCCGATCGTTTCCAATTGACGCTTGGCCGGCGGATGGCCGAAATGGCGGCCTTCGACCTTAGCGGTGTCCATGAACCATCTGCCGACCGAGTTTCCCGATTTCGGACTGACGCCGGAGCAGCGACGCCAGGCGGTGCGCAGCCATTACTGGGAATGGCCGGGTATGGATGGCGGGCGCGGCGAAATCTGGTGCTACAGCGACCGTTTTTCCTACCGCCCCGGCGAGATGGTGGCGCTGCATGTCAGCTCGACGGCCGCCAGTTTCGGCATCGCGATCGTCCGCGACGGCGGTACGGAAACGACGATATTCGAAAGGACCGGGATCGCGGCGCGCTGGCAGGATACGCCTGATCAGTGTTCGGTCGAGGGCTGCGGCTGGGAAGCATCGTTCGAATTTTGCATCGGCGACGACTGGCCGTCCGGCGCCTATCGCGTCACGCTTGAAGCCGACGCTCGCGACGGCAAGCCGATCCGCTACCACCATCTTTTCATCGTCGCGCCGCAGCCCGGCAAGAACCTTGGTCGCGTGCTGCAGGTCGCGGCCACCGGCACCTGGCTCGCCTACAACACATGGGGCGGTTCCAACCATTACGAAGGCATCACCGGGCCAGGCCGCGACCAGTATGCACGAATAGTGTCGACGCAGCGGCCTTGGTGCCGCGGCTTCGTCGTGCTGCCCAGGGACGCGCCGCGCGTGCCGCTCGAAGTCGCCGTGCCGCCGAAAACCGTGCCGCGCTATCCGCATATGGAATGGGCGTTTGCCACCGGCCATTCGAAGAAATACGCCTCGTCCGGCTGGGCAAGCTATGACAGCCATTTCTTCCGCTTCGCCGAGCGTGCCGGCTACGCCGTCGATCTTGCCAGCCAGCACGATCTGCATTTTTCGCCCGACATTCTCGACGGCTACGACTGCGTCGTCTTCGTCGGCCACGACGAATACTGGACCTGGGAGATGCGCGATGCGGTCGACACCTATGTCGAGCGCGGCGGCCATGCGGCGCGCTTCGCCGGCAATTTCATGTGGCAGACCAGGCTGGAGGACGAAGGCCGCCGGCAGGTCTGCTACAAATACCGCGCTCGCGCAGAGGACCCGGCCTATCGCGGCGGCGATATAAGGCGCGCCACCAATTCCTGGGAAGCGCCGGAAATCGGCCGGCCGGGTGCGGCGACCTTCGGCCTCAACGCGACAAGAGGCGTCTATGCGGGCTGGGGCGGCTGCGCGCCGCGCGGCGTACGCGGCTTTCCGGTCTACCGGCCTGAGCATTGGGCGTTTGCCGGCACCGGCATCTACTATGGCGACCTGCTCGGCGCCGACAGCCATGTCTATGGCTACGAGGTCGACGGGCTCGATTTCGAGATCCGCGGCGGCCTGCCCTACCCCACGCCCGACAGCGGCGCACCGGACGGCCTGCAGGTGCTCGCGGTCGGCATGGCTGCCCAGGTCGAGGAAAGCGCCGACATTCCGTTCGAGGACCAGTTCCTCGGCGACGAGGACGGTCGCTTCACCGCCGAAACGCTGTTCGGCGAGGCAAGCGACGCCAATCTCGACAAGGTCAAACGCGGCAACGGCATGATCGTCAATTTCCCGCGCGGCAAGGGCGAGGTGTTTCACGCAGGAAGCTGCGAATGGGTCGCCGGCCTGCTAAGGCAGGACGCGATGGTCGAGCGCGTCACCAGAAATGTCCTCGACCGCTATCTTGGAAAGCCATGACATGCTGAAGCCCCCTGTCCCGGAAGCCCGCGAAGCCTCGCATCTGTTTTATCTGTCCAGCCTGCGTCGGCCGCTGATCGACCGCGCCGAAGGCATCTACATGTGGACGCAGGATGGCCGCCGCTTCATCGACGGATCGAGCGGGCCGATGGTCGCCAATATCGGCCACTCCAATCGCAACGTGCTCGACGCGATGAAACGGCAGATGGACCGCGCCACCTTCGCCTACCGCCTGCATTTCGAGAACGAACCGGCCGAGGAGCTCGCGCGGCAACTGGCGGCCAAACTCCCCGAGGGCCTGGACCGCATCTTTTTCGTCTCGGGCGGCTCGGAGGCAACGGAATCCTGCGTCAAGCTGGCGCGGCAATGGGCGGTCGCCACCGGCCAGCCCAGCCGCTGGAAGGTGATCACGCGTTTTCCGTCCTATCATGGCGGCACGCTGGGTGCGCTCGCCGTCACCGGCGACGATGCGCTGGCCGAAACATTTGCGCCGATGATGCAAGTGATGCCGACCGTGCCGGCGCCCATCGCCTGGCGCGACCGCGACAATCTTTCGATGGAACAGCGCGGCATCCGCTATGCCGACATGCTGGAGGAGAAGATTCTCGCCGAGGGGCCGGACAGCGTGCTCGCCTTCATCATGGAGCCGGTCGGCGGCGCTGCCACGGCAGCACTGGTGGCGCCGGACAGCTACTATCCGCGCATCCGCGAGATCTGCGATCGCTACGGCATCCTGCTCATCCATGACGAAGTGATGAGCGGCGCCGGTCGCACCGGAAAATTCCTCGGCGGCGACCACTGGAACTGCAAGCCCGACATCGTTGCGCTGTCGAAGGGGCTGGGCTCGGGCTACGCGCCGCTCGGCGCGCTGGCGGCACCGATGCGGCTGGTGGAGCCATTGCTCGCATCGGGCGGCTTCCAGCATGGCCATACCTATGCCGGCAACCCGCTCGCCTGCGCCGCCGGGCTCGCCGTGCTCGGCGAGATGGACCGTCTCGGCCTGATCGCCAATGCGGCCGATATGGGCAAGCTTTTGATGGACGAGCTGAAGGGATTGGCGAAGCGGTTTCCGTTCATCGCCGACGTCCGCGGCAAGGGCCTGCTCACCGGTGCCGAAATGGTCGCCGACCCAGATACGCTGAGGCCGATCGAGCCGGCAAAGAAGGCCACCCAGCGGCTGCTCGACCTCGCCTATGAGCGCGGCCTGATCATCTACGGACGCAAGGTCAAGGGCGGCGTCGACGGCGACAATTTCATGGTCGCGCCGCCGATGATCGTCACCGCCGCGCAGATCGGCGAGATCGTAGCCATCATCGGCGACTCGCTCGAAGTGCTGGCCGGTGAACTCGACCTGCCGGTCGAAGGCTGAGGGGCGAACCATGGCGCCGCGAAAAATCATTATCACCTGCGCCGTCACCGGGTCGGTGCACACACCATCGATGTCGCCGCATCTGCCGGTGACGCCGGACCAGATCGCCGCCGACGCGATCGCCGCCGCCGATGCCGGTGCCTCGATCCTGCATCTTCACGCCCGCGACCCCAAGGATGGAAGGCCGACCGCCGACCCCGAGGTGTTCATGCAGTTCCTGCCGCGCATCAAGCAGGCGACCGACGCAGTGATCAACATCACCACCGGTGGCTCCTCGCTGATGACGCTCGACCAGCGGTTGGCCGCCCCGCTCAGGGCGGAGCCGGAAATGTGCTCGCTCAACATGGGCTCGATGAATTTCGCGCTGTTCCCCATGCTCGAGCGGCCGCGGGAGTGGCAGCACGAATGGGAGCCGAAGCTGCTCGAGGCGACCCGCGACACGATCTTCAAGAACACCTTTGCCGACATGGAGACGGTGCTCGAAAAGCTTGGGCGCGGATGCGGCACGCGCTTTGAATTCGAGTGCTACGATGTCGGCCATCTCTACTCGCTGGCGCATTTCCGCGACCGCGGGCTGGTGTCGGGACCGCTGTTCATCCAGTTCGTGTTCGGCATCCTCGGTGGCATCGGCGCCGATCCCGAAAACCTGATCCACATGAAGCGCATCGCCGACAAACTGTTCGGCGACAGCTACCAGTTTTCGGTGCTGGCCGCCGGACGCCATCAGATGCCGATGATCTCGATTGCGGCGGCGATGGGCGGCAATGTCCGCGTCGGGCTGGAGGACAGCCTCTACGACGGGCGCCAACTGGCCAAGTCCAATGCCGACCAGGTCCGCCGTATCCGCAGCGTGCTCGACGGGCTGTCGCTGGACGTCGCGACGCCGGCCGAGGCGCGGCAGATGCTGGCGCTCAAGGGCGGCGACCGTGTGGCGTTCTGATGGTTGCGCTCCGGCACACCCCCCTCTGGCCTGCCGGCCATCTCCCCCTCAAGGGAGAGATCGGCAGCTTCGATCTCGCTGCCCACCCTGCAACGTTGGTGAATGGCGAAACCCGGCGCGACATCCAATCTCCCCCCTTGAGGGGGAGATGTCCGGCAGGACAGAGGGGGGTGCCTGGGCGCCCTGCCTGCCGTGAGTACGCCATCCACAAACGTGCTTATCCGCCCCGGCCGGGTGGAGGACGTCGAAACCATCCACGCCGCACTCCTACGGCTCGGCGCGCATGTCGGCGCACATCAGGAGATCACCTCGACAGCTGCGGATCTCCGCACCTATGGCTTTGGCGAAAAGCCTGCCTTCTCGACCTTGATCGCCGAAGTCGGCGGCGAATTTGCCGGGCTTTGTCTGCATTTTCCGATCTTCTCGACATGGATGGGACGACCCGGCGTCTATGTGCAGGACCTCTACGTCGAGGACCGGTTTCGCGGCCGCAGGATCGGCGAGCGCCTGCTGCGCCGGGTGGCGGCGCAGTGCCGGAAGGCAGGCGGCGTCTATCTCAGGCTGTCCGTCGATACCGACAACGAGACCGCCAAGGCTTTTTACGAACGGTTGGGCATTGCCTGGTCGAGCTACGAGCAGGTGCAGAAGATCGTCGGCGACGCCTTTTTCGCCTTCGCCGATGCACCGGAGGAGCCAACATGAAAGCCTTCTATGCCGAAGAACAGAAGCGCCACGACCCGAAGGCGTTCCTCTCAAGCGGCGCGCCGCAGCCCAATCCGGAAAAGCCGGAACGGGTCGAGCGATTGCTAGCCGGCGCAAAGGCTGCCGGCTGCACGATCGAACGGCCGCGGGATCACGGGCTCGGCCCGATTGCGGCGGTGCATACGCCCGAATATCTCGATTTCCTCCAGCATATCTTCGCGCGCTGGCAGCGCATCGAGGGTGCCTCTGCCGAGGTCATTCCCAACATCCATCCGATCGCGCGGCACGGCTCCTATCCTGCCTCGGCAGTCGGCCAGGCCGGCTACCACATGGCCGACACCGCCTGCCCGATCTCCGGCGAGACGTGGCAGAGCGCACTGTGGAGCGCCTGGAGCGCGGTTGAAGCAGCCGAGGCGGTGATGTCGGGCGTGCCTTCAGCCTATGCGCTCTGCCGTCCGCCCGGCCATCACGCCTTTGCCGAGGTCGCCGGCGGCTTCTGCTTCATCAACAATTCGGCGGTCGCCGCACGGGTTCTGCGCAAGCAAGCGGCGCGGGTGGCGATCCTCGACGTCGACCTGCATCACGGCAATGGCACGCAGGGCATCTTCTATGCCCGGCCGGACGTGCTCACCGTGTCGCTACATGCCGACCCGGTGCGCTTCTATCCGTTTTTCTGGGGCCATGCCGACGAGCGCGGCGAAGGCGCCGGCCTCGGCTACAATCTCAACCTGCCGCTGCCGCGCAAATCCGGCGACGCCGCATTCCTCGAAGCACTGGACGTGGCTTTCCAGCGTATCCGCGCCTTTGCGCCAGAAGCGCTGGTGGTGGCGCTCGGCCTCGACGCCTTCGAGGGCGATCCGTTCGGTGGGCTGTCGGTGAGCACGCCCGGTTTCTCGCGCATTGGCGAGGCCATCGCCGGTCTCGGCCTATCGACAGTCATCGTCCAGGAAGGCGGCTATCTCTGCGACGAGCTCGGCGACAATCTCACCGCCTTCCTCACCGGTTTTGGCGGCGCCCACAAGCGATGATCGGCCCGCGAGGCGCGCTCAGGATCGTTCCTGCCTCAGCATGGCGACAACGCGGTGCACACTCTCCAGCGTCTCGTCGATCTCGGCTGAAGTGTTGTAATGAGCGATGCCTATGCGCACGACGCCCTGGTCGGCCGGAATGCCGAGCTGGTGCACAATCTCCCAGGCGTAGTTGTGGCCGGACCATAGGAAGATGTTTTCCGCATTCATCTGCCGCACGATCGCCTCCGGCACGATGCCTTGGACGGTGAAGGACACCGTCGGCACGCGCTCATTGATCCGCTTCGGATCGGTGATGCCGTGGATGGTCAGGCCGGCAATATCCGACAGACCGTCGATCAGCCGTTGCGCCAGCGGGTTCTCGTAAGTGATCGACAATTCGAAGGCCTTGGTTATTTTCTGGCGGCGCGATGCTTGATCGCCGGCCGCCGCGCCCAGCTCGGCAAGATAATCGACCGCCGCCGACAGGCCGGCCATCAATTCAATTTGCGGCGTGCCGAGCTCGAAGCGCTCCGGCAAGGCATTGGACGAGCAACGGCATTTGTACGGCTTCAGCGCATCGACGACGTCCAGCCTGCCCCACAAAATTCCCATATGTGGGCCGAAGAACTTGTAGGCCGAGCAGATCAGGAAATCACAGCCGAGATTTTGGACGTCGATCAGGCCATGCGGGGCGAACTGCACGGCATCGACGTAGACCAACGCACCGGCCTGCCTGGCAGTGCGGGTCAACGCCTTCACCCGGTTGATCGACCCGGTGAGATTGCTGGCGTAGTTGAGCGCGACGAGCCGCGTCCTCTCGGAAAGCAGCGCGGCGAGCGCCGCCTCCTCGATCTGCCAGCTCTGCTGGTCGAAAGGTAGCCAGCGCACGACAAGGCCAAGGTCTTCAGCCAGTTGCAGCCAGGGTGAGATGTTGCCCTCATGGTCCATGCGGGTGAGGATGATCTCGTCGCCGGGTTTCATCGTACGGCCAAGCGTTCGCGACATGTGGTAGGTCAGCGTCGTCATGTTGGCGCCGATGATGATTTCCCGCGGACTTGCCGCGCCAAGGAAATCCGCCATCGCCAGATGGGCCTCGTCGACGATGTCTTGTGCCGCGATGGTGGTCTCGAAGAAGCCGCCGAGATTGGCATTGGTGGTCAGCAGGCAGCGTGACACCGCGTCCGCCACCGCCTGCGGCACCTGCGTGCCGGCAGGATTGTCGAGATAGATGCGCCTGCGGCCATTGTCGCTCAGCGACAAAGCCGGAAATTTTGCGCGCACCGCGTCGATCCGAAAGTCCATGGCTGTTCCCCTCCCCTTATGACTATCGGACGATCACGGCTCGACGCATCAAGGGCACGGATTGCCGACGCGCTGGTGGATCGCGTCGACGGCTTTCTGCATGTCCTCGGTCCAGACCACGTTGGCGGAAGACAACGCCATTTCAAGTTGCGAAATGGTAGTGGCGCCTATGATGTTCGAAGTGACCAAGGGCCGGTTCGAGACATAGGCATTGGCAAACAACGCCGGCTCCATGCCGAAGGTGCGCGCCAACCGGTTGTATTCGAGCTGCACTTCGGCGGCATTCGGCGTCTCGTAGCGCTGGCCGCGGTTGAACAATTGCGAGCGCGAACCCTGCGGCCGCGCGCCATGATCGTATTTGCCGGTCAAATAGCCTTGCGCCAGCGGCGAATAGGCAAGCAGCGACACCTGCTCGCGCTCGCAGACTTCGGCAAGGTTCACCTCGAAGGTGCGGTTGACGAAATTATAGGCGTTCTGCAACGAGACGACGCGCGGGCCGAGGCCCTTGTCGGCTTCGGCAATGAAACGCATGACGCCCCAGGAATTCTCGTTCGACAGGCCGAAGTGGCGGATCTTGCCGGCCTTCACCAGCTCGTCGAACACACCAAGCGTCTCGGCGATCGGCGTCTCGCCCTCCGGCACGCCGGCGGCATCGGAGCGTCGCGGCACGGCGCCGATGCGGTTCGGATTGGCGCCCCACGGTACGTCGCGTTCCGGCCAATGGATCTGGTAGAGATCGATGTAATCGGTGTTGAGCCTGGCGAGTGACTTATCAATAGCGTCGAAGATGTCGGCGCGCACCAGATTCGACGGGCGGTCGCCGCGAAACCAGGTGTTGGCGGTGCGGCCAACCACTTTCGAGGCGATGATCACCTGGCCGCGATTGCGCTTCTCCTTCATCCAGTTGCCGATGATTGTCTCGGTGCGGCCCTGCGTCTCGGCCTTGGGCGGGATCGGATAGAGTTCGGCGGTGTCGATGAAATTGACGCCGCGCGCAAACGCCAAATCCATCTGAGCGTGACCGTCCGCCTCGGTGTTCTGCTGGCCCCAGGTCATCGAGCCGAGGCAGATCTGCGACACGAAAAGATCGGTCTGGCCGAGGCGGCGTTTGTGCATGGAGGTTCTCCGGCGGGAATTTTGCGCGGCTGCGCGAGGAGGAAGCAATAGCATACAGGAAAGCGCCGGCCGCTTCCAAGCCCGCCGCCGGCAGGCCAGGCGACTTTCCCAGGATGCCGGCGAACGGGGTTTATCCCCACGGCCAATAAAAAGCCGGACTGCATGTGCATGCAGTCCGGAAGTTCGCCAGGAATGGCGAGGAAAAACCGGCCAAATGCCGGCACTGACGCATACGGTCGAAGTGCCGCAGAAGTTTCGCCGGACCAGCCGAATTATGTCAAAAAAGATCGGGGCAGCATGGCTGCCATGCGAATGCTGCACTGCACAATCGTCATGATCCGCCTATATTGAAGGCCGTGGAGGTTTCAATAGAGGGGCTTGAATCATGGGATTCTTCACTGAAATGTTCGCCCGTCCGCGTCCGCGGGAACAGCTGCGCTATCGCGCGGCACTGGCGCTACTCCATTCGATGAGCAATGCCGATCGCGCCGATATCGGCGTCAAGCCGGCCGATTTCCCACGCATCGCCCGGGAAATGTCCTTGCGCTAAACAGTGCACCGCGGCCGGGATATCTCCTGAGCGAATCTCAACGCAATCCGAGGAAGATCGACTTGCCCAATGGCACGCCGTTGTGGCGCAGGATGTCATAGGCAGTGGTCAGGTGGAAATAGAAATTGGGCATGGCGGCATGCAACAGATACTGCATTCCTGGCATCGAAACCTCGCGTCCCGCAAGCCTCAGTTCGACCATCCTGTCATCTGAACCATCGAATTCGGCCGCCGAAAATGTCGCGAGATGAGCCAATGTCTTGCTAAGGCGGGCCTGCAGATCGGCGAAGCTCGCCTCATTGTCCTCGTATTTTGGCACCTCACGCCCGGCCAGCCGCGACGGCGCGCCCTTGGCGTGATCGGTGGCAATCTGTACCTGCCTGGTCAGGGCGAACATGTCCGGCGCCAGCCTCGCCGTGAGATACACCTGCGGATCGATCTTCCGGTCAGCCGCATTTTGCTCGGCAATGCTCAGGACGTTGGCCAGTGCCTTCAGCCTCGCCGAAAATACCGGCACGGATGCTTCATACATTGATATGGTCACAAGAAATCTCCACGCGGCCCGACTGCCGACGGCGAGAGGTAGCGCTTTCGCACGCGATTGTTCAAGCGTCACCACGTCGCCGCAATCGATATGATAGGATTTTTCATCGAGTGGAGGTTCCCGATGAGACGCGCCCTTTTCGCAACGGCCGCTTTTATCTCTCTTGCCGGCCAATCGGCGCTCGCCGCAGACGCGCCTTATATCGACGACAGGTCGAATGCCGAAGCGGTCATCCGGTCGCTTTATAGTGCCATCAGCCGGCACGAATTCGCGCGCGCCTGGGACTATTTCGGCGACACCAAGCCGGCCAAGGATTTCAACTCCTTCGTCAAAGGCTATGACGGCACCGACACGGTCGACGTAAAAACCGGTGGTGTGTCCGAAGACGGTGCTGCCGGCAGTATCTATTACAGCGTTCCGGTCGCCATTCGGGCGACGGCCAAGGACGGCAGCCAAAATGTCTTTGCCGGCTGCTATACGCTGCGACAGATCAACGCCTCGATCCAGGAACCGCCATTTCGCCCGATCTTCATCGACAAGGGTGCGCTGAAACCGTCAAGGGCCGATTTCGAAGATGCCGTGCCGGCAAGCTGCGGCGAAGGACCGCCGCCGCCGAAGAAGGACGCGGCGCTTGAGCAGGCCAAAAAGGCGTTTGGCGCCACCTATGGCGACCAATGTGACAAGGAGTTTCTAAGCACCGAGCCGGACATTTTCTCGATCCAGTATAAAGACAAGGATGCGGCTGCCAGTGATCCCGAAAGGGAAACGCGGCTTTTCCACTTCTCCTGCTCGGCCGCGGCCTATAACGAAAGCTCCATTTATTACATGAGCGACGACGTGCTCGGCGTCAGGCAATTGCAGTTCGCCGAACCCGAAATGGACATTCGCTACGAAAACAACGACAGCGAAGGCAAACTGCTGGGCATGACCATAGTTGGCTTCCAGACCTCCGGCTGGGCAACCAATTCCGATTACGACGAAGAGACCAAGACGATCGCTACGTTCAACAAATGGCGTGGCATCGGCGATGCCTCTTCATCGGGGACATATCTGTTTCGCAACGGCGATTTTTCCCTGGTCCAGTACGACGTCGACGCGTCTTACGACGGCGAGGAAAATCCGCAGACGGTCGTCGACTACAACACCGCGCCCTAGGGGGCCTTCGATAACATCCAGTTGAGTGTACCCCGCCAGTCGGTCATGCGGATTGGCGTGCCATGCGTGCCAGTTTCAAAACGGACGAAGCGGGTCGGATAGGTTCTCGATTTGGCTAGGATCGATCGGAAGAAGCCTTCCTGTTTCTCGATTGGAAACACCGGGTCCTTGCTACCCTGGCCGAAGAAGACCGGCACACGACGCTTGAATGCGGGGCTTGAGAAGAAACTCTCATCCCACAGCGAGCCGAGCAGCAGCAGCCCGTCGATGCGCCCGCCGGTGTCCTTGCGATCGGCCAGCTTCCAGCATAACGAACCGCCCATCGAGCCACAGGCGACGAAGATTTTTGCGCCCGGCGACTGCTCGGCATAGTGGCCGATCAACGCAGCGATCTGGGCGGCACCGGTGTCGCCGAAGTCGGAAAAATCCGGCGACAGATAGAGGCCGCCATTGCCGGCCATCAGGTTCTTGATGCGGTTGAAATTGCCGCCGAAGGTGATGTCGTCGGTGCCCTGCTTACGGCTGCCGCCCTGCCCGTGCAGGTAAAGCACGATGATGCTGGCGCCCCCGACTTTGCCGACGGCAATGTGGCGGACATCTCCAGCGTCGGTCTTCAGCAACAGATCCTGCTGCACCTTGCGCACGCCGGTATCGGTGTATTGCGCGTGCACACGACGCTCAGGCACTTCGTCACGGGCGTTGATGTCGCGCAACTCACGATAGTCGATGACCGTATAGGCGCCGTTGTTTTCGGATGAGAGCGTCGCCGGATAGGCGAACAGATCATCCTTGAAGGGTTTGAGTTCGAGAGCGTTGGCGTAGGCGGCACAAGAGAGCGACAAAAAAATCGCGATCAGCAGGGCCGGGAGGCCAGAGGGGGGCAAGCGGAACCGGAAGCAAGAACGAAAGGCCATCCCGCAGCCATGCGTTTTTCGGCTTCGGTTTGTCAATCCTGCAGCACGCCGCCGGCGCTTTCCAGCGCCTCGCGCGTGTCGACATCGACGGCCGCCCCTTCGCCGATCTCGACATCGATGACGTCGAGCCCTTCGGCCTCGACCAGATGACGGGCACCGGTATCGCCCTCGAGGTGAGCGATGGCGGCGAACAGCGAGCGCGGCAGCAGCACCGGGTTGCCGCGCCGGCCATTATGAGAGGCGCGCACCACCGATCGCCCTTCGGACTTGCGGAACGCCTCGATCAGCCTGTCGAGGTCGGCCGAGGCGACGCCCGGCATATCGCCGAGGACGATCAGGGCGCCGGCGGCGTCGCCAGAAACCTTGGCGATGCCTGCCTTCAGCGACGAAGACAGACCCTCGGCGAAATCCGGATTGTCGGCGAAGGTCACATCCATGCCCGACAGTGCGCTGCGCACGCGCTCGCGCTCGTGGCCGGTGACGACGATGGTGGCCGCGGCTTTCGAACCGACCGCGCGTTCGGCGGTGCGGCGGACCAGGGGCTTGCCGTCGAACAGCGCCAAAAGCTTGTTCGGCCCGCTCATGCGGCTGGAGCGGCCGGCCGCCAGAAGCACCGTCTCGACCCTTGGTTCTGCTTTGGCCGGCAGCGGCTCGCGCGGCTGCGGCCGCGTCGGAATTTCCATCAGCAGCCCGCCAACGCCCATGCCGGCAATATCCCTGGCGGTCACGTCGAGACCAGCAATCAGCCGGTCGAGCACCCAGTCGAAGCCGTTCTCCTTGGGGCTACGGGCGCAACCGGGCGCACCGATGATGCGCTTGCCGCCTAGATTGCCGAGCACCAGCAGATTGCCAGGATCGACCGGCATGCCGGCGCGAATGACGGTGCCGCTTGCCCTTTCGATGGCGGCGGGCACGACGTCGCCGAAATCGGCCATCGCCGAGGCGCCGAAGATCACCACCATATCGTTGTCGCGGATCAGCGAGGCGGCAGCCTCGGCGACGGGGCTGACCTCATGCGGGGTTCGACGCTCCGTCGTCAGCCGGCTGCCCGAACGCGCCAGGCGCGCTTCGGTGACGCGCAGCGTCTTGTCGAGCACGCTCGGCTTGATGCCGGGCAGCACCGTCTGGATGACGCCGACGCGCACCGGCTGATAGGCGTTGACCGCAAAAATCTCGCCCTCGGCGCAGATCCTTGCCACCGCATCGACCAAAGCGAAGGCGACCGCAAACGGAATGATTTTCACCGTCGCAACCATCTGACCTTTTTCGACCGGCGCATGCTGCGCCAGCGTGGCGATGGTAATCGTCGGATCGACGGCATTGATGGCGTCGATCATCGCCGCGTCGACGGTGAATATGCCGGCAGCCTGCGCGTGGAGGTTGACCCTGCCGGTCGCAGCGCGCTTCGCCTCGATGTTGCGATGGATCATATATGCGGCGAGCTTTTCGGCCGCGGCATCCTCGCTGAGATCATCGGGCGCCAACACCGCCGCGACGACCTCGGAAATCCCGGAGGCCTTCAACAGGGACACATCCTCGGCGCTTAGCCTGTGCGCCTTGCGGAAGCGGCGCTCTCCGGCTGTGGTGGCGTGCGCCAGCACTGCCCCTTCGGCCGCATCGATCGGAACGGGACCAAATTTCACGCGACCGCGCCTTTGGATTCGAGGCCGCGAGAGCGAAAGGCGTGGATCGCTTGCGCCAACACCGCGACGGCGATCTCGGCCGGGCTGGCAGCCCCAATGTCGAGGCCGATCGGTGCATGAATGCGGGCGATCTGGTCGGCGGTCGCGCCCAAGGCCAGCAAGCGTTCGACGCGTTTCGCATGGGTCTTGCGACTGCCAAGCGCCCCGACATAGAAGCAGTTGGCGTCGAGCGCCGCCTTCAGCGCGAAATCGTCGATCTTCGGATCATGAGTGAGGGCAGCCAGCGCGGTATAGCCGTCGAGCGGCTGACGCTTCAGGACATCCTCCGGCCATTCGGCATGCAGCGCGATGTCGGGAAAGCGGTCGGACGTGGCAAACGCCGTGCGCGGATCGATGATCTCGACGGGATAGCCGGCGATCCTGGCCATCGGTGCAAGCGCCTGGCTGATGTGGACGGCGCCGATCACCACCAGGCGTGGCTGCGGCAGATGTGCGTTGAGGAAGAAGGCCCGTCCCTCAGCTTCGACCGACCCGGAATTGCCGGTGCGGAATGCCTTGGCGATGGCTGCCCCGAGTTCGCCGGCAACCTGGTCGCCCTCGCGCACGATACGGTCCCGGCCGTCACCAAGATCGGTTACCAAAATCGCCGCGCGGCGGGCACGACGTTCGGCGTTGAGTGTCTTCAGCGCGTAAGGATCCATCGACAATCAGCCCAATCTTTCGACATAGACCTTGATGCGGCCGCCACAGGACAGGCCGACCTGCCACGCAGTCTCATCGGCGACCCCGAACTCCAGCATCTTCGCCTTGCCGCTATCGATGACGTCGATTGCTTCGGTCACCACTGCGCCTTCGACGCAGCCGCCCGAAACGGAGCCATGGAAATTGCCTTCGGTGTCGATGACCAGATGGCTACCGACCGGCCGCGGTGCCGAACCCCAGGTTTCGACCACGGTGGCAATGGCGACGTCCTTGCCGTCCTTCATCCAGCCCTCCGCGATGATCAGCGGGTCGCGGGCTTCATCGAGATAGACACTGTGTTCCATGATTTTCTCCCTGGGAGACATGTGGTTATGCGACGCGCTTCGCGCCAGCCTGGATCCACCGGCGCGGGTCGACCGAACGCACCGAATTCTTGTCCAGCGACGCACAGAGATCGGCGAGCGCGTCGAGATTGTGCACCGAACGGAATTCGTCGACATGCGGCAGCATCGCCCTGACGCCGCGGGCGCGCGCCTCGAAGCCGTCGAAGCGCAGCAGCGGGTTCAGCCAGATCAGCCGCCGGCAGGATTTATGCAGCCGTTCCATTTCCTCCGACAGGCCGGCGACCTCGTCGCGCTCCAGCCCATCGGTGATCAGCAGTACCACCGCGCCTTGCCCCAGCACGCGGCGCGACCAAAAACGGTTGAATTCTGCCAGCGTATCGCCGATGCGCGTGCCGCCCGACCAGTCCTTTACCGCGGCAGAACAGTCGGCGAGTGCGGCATCGGGATCGCGATGCCGCATCTGACGGGTCAGATTGGTAAGCCTGGTGCCGAAGACGAAGGCGTGCACGCGCCGGCGCTTTTCCGTCAGCGCATGCAGGAAATGCAGGAAGATCCGCGTGTACTGGCTCATAGAACCGGAAATGTCGGCAAGCACCACCAGCGGCGGATGGACTTCGCGGGGCGAGCGGAATTTAGGCAGGATCAACTCGCCGCCGGTGCGCGCAGCCGAGCGCATCATGGCGCGCGGATCGATACGGCGGCCATGCGCATCGGCTTTGAAACGCCGCGTCCGAACCATGTCGAAGGGCAGCCGCAACTGGGCGATCGCTATCTTGGCGTCGGCCATCTCGGCGGCGTTCATCTGGGCAAAATCCTTGCCTCTCAGCACCTCGTTGCCGGAGAAGGTGAAGCGCGCGTCGACCTCGATCTCGGGAACTTCCTGCGCCGGCTGGTTCTTCTGGTGACCCTCGAACATCGCCTGGCTGACGCGGTTCTCGGCCGCGCGGGGTTTTTGCTTCCCTTTGTTGTCGGGAGCGATCGGCGAAAAGATCGCCAGCATCTTTTCGATCAGCTCGTGCGACTTCCAGAACAGCCGGAAGGTCTCGTCGAAGGTGGCGTGATCTTCGTGCCTCGAGACCAGCACGGCGTGCAGCGTCCAGTAGAAATCGTCACGCGAGCCGATGCCGGCAGCGAGCACTGCCTCGATGGCGTCTTTGACCGAGGCCGGTCCGACACGCATACCGGCCTTGCGCAAGGTGCGGGAGAAATAGACGACGTTGTCGGCGATCCGCCCGTCCGCCGTTGCCTCTTTGGGTTCCGCACGCGGCATCGCCCTACTCCGCCGCCGACAGCTCGGCCTTGACCTCGTTGAGGATGCGCCGGCCTTCGCCCTCACCGATGCGGGCAATATCGTCCTGGTATTTCAGCAGCACGCCAATCGTGTCGGAAACCGTCTCAGGGTCCAACGCCACCTTGTCGAGTTCGGTCAGCGCGCCGGCCCAGTCGATGGTCTCGGCGACGCCGGGCACCTTGAACAGCTCGATCTGACGCAGCTTCTGGATGAATGAAACGACCTCGGCCGAAAGCCGGCTGTTGGCCTGCGGCACCTTTCGGCGGACGATCTCAAGCTCGCGCTCGGCATTGGGATAATCGACCCAGTGATAAAGGCAGCGCCGCTTCAGCGCGTCGTGGATTTCGCGCGTGCGGTTGGTGGTGATGATGACGATCGGCGGCTCCTCCGCCTTGATGGTGCCGAGTTCGGGCACCGTCACCTGGAAATCGGAAAGGATTTCGAGCAGGAATGCCTCGAAGGCCTCGTCGGTGCGGTCGAGTTCGTCGATCAGGAACACCGGTGCGGCGCCCGCCTTGCCAGTCAGCGCATCGAGCACCGGGCGGCGGATCAGATACTTTTCGGAAAAGACGTTGCGTTCCATGTCGGAGCGGTCGACCTTGCCGGCCGCCTCCCCCATGCGGATTTCGATCATCTGCGCGGCGTAGTTCCACTCGTAGACGGCAGACGAGACATCGAGCCCTTCATAGCATTGCAGGCGGATCAGCCTACGGCCAAGGGTCTCGGCCAGCACCTTGGCGATCTCGGTCTTGCCGACGCCGGCCTCACCCTCAAGCAACAGCGGACGCTTCATGCGCAGCGACAAAAACAGCACAGTCGCCAGCGACCGGTCCGCCACATAATCCGCACCGGTCAACAGATCGAGCGTCTCGTCGATGGTCCGCGGCACGGGGCGCGATTTCAGCTCGGTCATTTGATCTCCATGGACGCGGCCATCAAAGCCTCTACAGAGCGTGGTAGCTGCGGTCGTGATAGATCAGCGGCCGCAAATTATCGCCGGTGCGCAGGCCTGTCACCTTGCCAAAAAGCACACGATGAGTGGCCAAATCCTTGGTGTCGATCAGCTCGCAGTCGAAGACGGCAAGCGCGCCCTTCAACGTCGGCGCACCGGTCGAGATGACGTCCCATTCGGCCAATGCGAAACGCTCCTCGACCGGCAGGCCGGTGATGCCGGAAAAGCCGATCGACAGCGGCTCCTGATCCGAAGCCAGCGTGTTCAGGGCAAATTTGCCGTTTTTCACAAACGGCTCGTTCTTGGGATTTTCACGATTGAGGCAGACCAGGATGGTCGGCGGCGTGTCCGACACCGAGCAGGCCGCGATCACCGTCGCGCCACGCTTGCCCGCCGGGCCATCAGTGGTGACCACATGCACATGGCCGGCAAAATGGGCCATAGCGTCGCGGTAGGCCTGCGGCCCGATTTCATTCTTCTTCAGCACCGATGATTTTCCGTTAGTCAGAACCAGCCGTTATATATGACCGCATATTGCATGCCACAAGCGAAGTGCTTGAGCTATATCCCGAATTCGCGTGTTGCGCCAAAGCTGGCCAGCCTTTAGGTCTTGACGGCATTGGCGCCGGCAAAACACGCGACCGGCGCGGAGGAATTCTTCGCTCGCATGCGACCTTGGACAACCACGATAGCGGTGCTGGCCTGGCTCTCGCTCGCCGGTAGTGCGAGTGCCGAGACGCTGCTGATCGGTGTCGCGGCGCCTTTGTCGGGGCCGTCGGCGATCCTCGGCAAGCAGATCGAGGCAGGCGCGACAATGGCGGCTGAAGCGAGTGATACCGAGATCAGGACGATCGATGACGCCTGCACGGCCGCTGGCGGCGTTGCCGCCGCGCGGGAATTCGCCGCGGCCAAGGTCAAGGTCGTCATCGGTTTTCTGTGCACCGACGCAATCGAGGCGGCTCTGCCGATCCTCAAGGATGCCGACATCCCGGTGATCACCGTCGGCGTGCGCACGGAAAGCCTGACCGACCGGCGCGCCAAGACGGGATGGCCGATCTATCGTCTCGGGCCGCGCGGCGACGACGAGCGCAATGCCGTCGCCGCCACCCTCACCCGCCTATGGCAGAACGAGCTGTTCGCTATCGTCGACGATGGCACGATCTATGGCCGCGAAATGGCCGAGACGTTTCGGTCTGCCGCCGAACAGGCGGCATTGAAGCCAGTGTTCGTCGACACGTTCCGGCCGCAGCTCGACAACCAGATCGGCCTGATCGGCCGACTGAAGAAAGCCGGCGCAACGCATGTCTTTGCCGGCGGTGACGGCGATGATGTCGCCATTATGGGCCGCGACGCCGGCCAGCTCGATACCGGCATGGTGTTTGCCGGCGGTGAAGCGCTGCGCGCGCCGCTCGGCGACGTGCCTTACGCCGTCGGCACGCTAATGATCGCGCCGCCCGAATGGGTTGACGTCGCCGACCCCAAGGTGCTGCAAAGCTTTGCCGCACAAAACATCGTGCCGGATGGTTATACGCTGCCCGCCTATGCCGCGGTCGAGATCGCCCGCGAGGCCTTTGCGGCTTCCGAAACCTCCGGCAAAAGCCTGGCTGACCTGCTTACTGGACATGACTTCCCTACGGCGATCGGGCCGATCCGCTTTGACGAGAAAGGCGACCTGACGCAAAATCCTTATCGCGCCTACCGTTTCGACGGCGGCCGTTTCGTGCGGGCGGAGAGCCAATAATGTTCCATACCGGTCCGCGCAATCTCATCACCGACGTTGCCGGCTTGCGGGTTGGCAATGCGGCGAATGCCAAGCTGAAATCCGGTGTGACCACCGTCATCTGCGACGAACCGGCCGTGGCCGGCGTGCAAATCCTGGGCGGTGCGCCGGGCACCCGCGAAACCGACCTGCTCGAGCCGCACAATTCAATCCATGCCATCCACGCCGTGGTGCTTTCGGGCGGTTCGGCCTTTGGCCTCGACGCCGCGTCGGGGGTACAGGCGGCATTGCGCGAAAGAGGCATCGGCGTCGAGGTCGGCGGCTTTCGCGTGCCGATCGTGCCGGCGGCGATCCTGTTCGACCTGCGCAATGGCGGCGACAAGGATTGGGGCCGGTATCCGCCTTACCGCGACCTCGGCTACGAAGCCGCGCAAGCCGCCGCGATAGACTTTGCGCTCGGCACCGCCGGCGCGGGTGCCGGCGCGCTGAGCTCCGGTCTGAAGGGCGGGCTCGGCTCGGCCTCGACAATGCTGGACAGCGGCGTCACCATCGGCGCGCTCGCCGCCGTCAACCCGACCGGCTCGGTGACGGTCGCCGGGACCCGCCATTTCTGGGCGGCACCGTTCGAGATCGGCGACGAGTTCGGCGGCTTAGGCTATCCTCACCCGATGCCTGACGGTGCCAGAAAGATCCTGCTGAAGTTCCGTGACAAGCATGCCGCAGAGCAGGCGGAAACCGGCGCCAACACGACCATCGCCGTGATCGCCACTGATGCGGTCCTCACCAAGGCCGCCGCCAAACGCCTGGCGATATCAGCGCATGACGGCTTTGTCCGTGCCATTTGGCCGACGCACACGCCCGCCGACGGCGATCTGGTCTTCGCGCTGGCAACGGGCAAGAGCGGCATCGAGCTCGGGCCCAACGATGCAATCGATCTCTACGCAGCTGCCGGCGCGTCGATGGCGCGCGCCATCAGCCGCGGCGTCTTTGCCGCGACGCCGGCCGAGGGCGATCTCTTCCCGGTCTGGTCGTCGCGCTGAACGCGCCGACGCTCATTCGGTGAGCAGTAGTCAGACTGGACTATGATCAGGTGGGGTCGGATTTTTCTTCCTCGAACGTGACCGCAACATCCGAGTTTGCCGACAGGCGCACCTTCTGGCCCTCGACCTCGGCGACGAGGCTGAGAGGAATGAAGTGGTGATGGCCCCTGTGAGCGCCCTCGCCGCTGTCGCGCTTGGTCAGCTTGATGCGATCCCCGTCGACCTTGTCGACGGTGCCGACATGGACGCCGTCGGCGCCGATCACTTCCATACGTTCGCGGATCTTGGCTGCATCGGTCATGGGGGTCTCCCTTAGGGCGCCGCGCGTCCTTTGGACGCGCAAAGGATGCTCTAAACATTTTGAATCAATGCATCGTGCCCTTCCGAAAATCGATTCTGATTTTCGGAAGGCACGATGCGGTGAAGCTGCCGACAATAACAAACGACAGCCGGATTGGATGCATCGACTTCGTGTTTCAGTTAGCACGATCTTTTGACAGCATCGTGATAGGGAATTTAACGACGTCGACTGCCTGAACGGAAAGCCCCATGCGAAATCTTGCCCTGTTTGCCGTCTGCCTGTTCGCCCAGCTTGCAACTTCGGTCGCTGCCCACGCAGGCGATGTCGCCGAGCTTGAGATCCTCGGCTTCAGCCGTGACGGCGGCATCTTCGCCTTCGAAGAATATGGCGTCCAGGACGGATCGGGATTCCCGTATGCCAACCGCTATTACATCAACACGGCCGACGACAATTTTCTCAAGGGCTCGCCGATCCGTATCCGGCTCGACCACGAGAATGCCACCGTGGACGCAGCGCGGCTGCAGGCCCGGCAAAAGGGCGAAGCGATCGTCAGTCAGGCGGAACTCACGGCAAATCGCGGCATCACCGCCGGCTTCAACCCGGTGACCGAGCTTTCTGCCGACCCCTTCCGCATGGTGGTCAATCCGCGCCCGATCTTTTCGCCGGTCGACGAACCGCTCGAGTTCCGGCTCGACCAGATCGGCATGAATGACACCGAACGCTGCCAGAGCCAGGGCGAGATCAATGGCTTTCGCCTGCTGCGCATCGAAGCGAGAGACGGCGGCCTGACGAGGATTATTCACGAGGACAAATCGATCCCGCAAAGCAGAGGCTGTCCGAATGGGTACCAGATCGGCGCGGTCCAGACATTTTCGCTGGATAGCCTCAGCGCCTATGCCGTGCTGATCGCGGTGCGCCAATACGGCTTCGAAGGGCCGGACTATCGCTGGATCGCGGTAACCGGTCGCCTGTGACGTTCCCCGCCATGCGCTATCGCGCTCTGCGCCGTCTCCGCCGCTCCTTGCCGCCGCTGCGCACCGCTTTTGTCGGTGCCTTGTTGTGGGCCATGGCGATGGGCGCCAGCGCGCTGCTCAATCTGCAGCTGTACGATTGGGAGACCCCGGCGAAGGTCCGCTTCGTCTCGCTGCTTTATGCTGCCGGCGGCGCGCTGGCCTTCCCGGTTGGGCTGTTTCTGGCGCGACTCGTCTCCCTCGGACGCAACTGGGAGATCGCCCTCGCTGCCGCCTTCGTCTGCCTTCTCACCGTGACTATCGCCTTCACCGGCGGCCTCTTTGGGCTGCAATACCGCTCCTACTATGTCCAATGGCATGCGCCCGCGCTCACCATCACCTGGGTTTTCCAGTTCGTGTTCACGATGTTGACGGCGCTCTACCAGTTCGTCGTCCTCGGCATCCGGCTGTATTTTCCGCTCGGTTTCATTGCGCTGGCTGTCGCCAGTGTCTGGTTTGCGCGCCAGCAACGTTGAGCATTTTGCTTGCCTCTGTTAGGACGCGGGCAAATGCTCTTGCAAGTCAGGACCGACTGATGATCCCTCGCTACTCCCGGCCGGAAATGGTGGCCATCTGGTCGCCCGAAACCCGGTTCCGCATCTGGTTCGAGATCGAGGCCTACGCCTGCGACGCATTGGCCGAGCTCGGCGTCATCCCGAAGGAGGCCGCCAAGACCATTTGGGAGAAAGGCGGGGCGGCGAAATTCGATGTCGAAGCCATCGACGAGATCGAACGCGTCACCAAGCACGACGTCATCGCCTTTCTCACCCATCTTGCCGAATTCGTCGGGCCGGATGCCCGCTTCATCCATCAGGGCATGACATCCTCCGACGTTCTCGACACCTGTTTTGCCGTGCAGCTCACCCGGGCCAGCGACATCCTCCTGGCCGACATTGACGGGCTGCTTGCGGCGCTCAAGCGCCGCGCCTTCGAGCACAAGGATACGATTACCATCGGCCGCAGCCACGGCATCCATGCCGAGCCGACCACTTTCGGCGTCAAGCTGGCGCAGGCCTATGCCGAATTCTCGCGCTGCCGCGAGAGGCTGGTGCACGCACGCGAGGACATCGCCACCTGCGCCATCTCGGGTGCGGTCGGCACCTTCGCCAATATCGACCCCTATGTCGAAGAATACGTGGCCAAGAAACTTGGGCTGAAGCCCGAGCCGGTGTCGACGCAGGTGATCCCGCGCGACCGCCATGCGATGTTCTTCGCCACGCTCGGCGTCATCGCCTCGTCGATCGAGCGGCTGGCGATCGAGATGCGCCATCTGCAGCGCACCGAGGTACTGGAGGCGGAGGAGTATTTTTCGCCCGGACAAAAGGGCTCGTCGGCGATGCCGCACAAGCGCAACCCGGTGCTGACCGAGAACCTCACCGGCCTTGCTCGCATGGTGCGCTCCTTCGCGCTGCCGGCAATGGAGAATGTGGCGCTGTGGCACGAGCGCGACATCTCGCACTCGTCGGTCGAGCGCATGATCGGGCCCGACGCGACGGTGACGCTCGATTTCGCGCTGTCACGGCTGACCAGCGTCATCGACAAACTGCTGGTCTACCCCGACAACATGCTGAAGAACATGAACAAGTTCCGCGGCCTCGTGCATTCGCAGCGCGTGCTGCTGGCGCTGACGCAAGCCGGCATTTCGCGTGAGGAAGCCTACCGGCTGGTGCAGCGCAATGCCATGAAGGTGTGGGAGCAAGGCGCTGATTTCCTTGAGGAACTTTTGGCCGACAAGGACGTTGTTGCAGCCCTGCCTGAGGCCGAGATCCGCGAGAAATTCGACTTGGGCTATCATACCAAGCATGTCGACACGATCTTCAGCCGAGTGTTCGGAGAAGCCTGATGATTTCGGCGGCCGGAGATTTCGATTTTCTTGCCCTGCCCGGCCGCGGCAATTCCGGACCGGATCATTGGATGTCGCATTGGTGCAGGGTGCTCCCCAATTCGAGCCGCGTGCTGCAGGCAGAGTGGGACCGGCCGAAGCCTGAAGACTGGATCGGCCAGGTGGATGCTGCGGTGGCCGCCGCACCGCGCCGCATCGTGCTGCTTGCACATTCGCTGGCAGTGGCGACGGCGGTGAAGTGGGCTTCCGGGGCCAGTCAAAGCCAGCTCGACAAGGTCGCGGCGGCGTTCCTGGTCGCCGCGACCAATGTCGAGGATACCGATCCCTCATTCGACGCGGTGCGCCCGTTCGCGCCGATGCCGCTGAAGCGCCTGCCCTTCCCGGCATTGGTGGTGGCGAGCCGCAGCGACCCGCGCGTCACCTTCGACAAGGCGACCGCTTTTGCCGCAGCCTGGGGCGCGGATATCGCCGATGCCGGCGATCTCGGCCATATGGGAAACGAGGCCCGCCTGGGCGTATGGCCAGCGGGCCTGCTGATGCTAGGACGCTTACTCGAGAAGGCTAACCTCTAGCCTACGCCTTACCGGGAACCGTCCTTATCACTGTGCCCCACGGATCCTCGCGGGTAGTGTCGCTCGCGGCATTGTCCGAACGCATCTCGACCCAGGCCAGGCCGGAGCGGGAGGGATCTCGGCGACCGGCATCCGGGCTCTGCCACGCATTTGCGCCAATGTGGTGATGATAGCCGCCGGACGACAGGAACACCGCCGCGCCACCATATTTTGCCACCGTGTCGAAACCGAACTCCTGGTGCCACCATGCTTCGGCTTCTTCCGGCCTGCCGACCCGCAAATGGACGTGGCCGATAATGCTGTTTTCCGGCGCGCCCTGCCAGCCGGTGTCGCCGGCCGGCACTTCGGCAACCACCGAAGGGATGTTCAGCCGCTCCGTCGCCATCGCGATCTTGTCGCCGTTCCATTTCCAGTCCTGCGGACGGCGGTCGGCATAGATCTCGATGCCGTTGCCTTCCGGGTCGGTCAGATAAAGCGCCTCGCTGACCAGATGATCGGACGCGCCCTCGATGCCAATCTTGCCGGCGATGGCGTGATTGATCCAGCGGCCGAGATCGGCCCGACTGGGTAGTAGGAAGGCGGTGTGGAAAAGACCGGCGCTGCGCGGGTCATCCGGTTTCGCAGCCGGATCCGCTTCGATGTCGAGCAAAGGACGATTGACTGCGCCGAGCGTGATCGTGCCGCCGGAGCGGCTCAGTTCCTGCAAACCGACGACTTTGCGATAGTAGGCAGCGAGATTTTCTGCATGGCGCGCCCGCAAGCCGACGCGGGCAACGCTGACCGGGGTCGTCGCGGCAAAAGGCAGTTCGCTCATCAAAGTGCTCCGTTCAGGCGGCGCTCGACAAGCTTCCAACAGAGGAACCCGGCGCCATCAATCATTCTACGCCGTGTCCGTGCCAAAATCTCGGAACAGCCATTCTTTCCTGGCGACAGATCGTCGATCGCGATCGTTCACACAAGAGCGCAAGAAGCGAACATGGTGTTCACAATAGCGAGCAGAACCGGCCCGTCAGAGGCCGTTTGCTTGCGGTTCTTTGGGCCCATACCTGGTTGCATCCGACAGTGTCGCTCGTTACATGCGCGCCATGAAAGTCAAGGAAGCAGATATTCTCATCGTGCCGGGCTACACCAATTCCGGCCCCGATCATTGGCAGAGCCGCTGGCAATCGAAACTGTCGACGGCGCGCCGCGTCGAGCAGGCGGAATGGTCGAAGCCGGTGCGCGAGGATTGGATGGCAGGTGTGGCCAAGGCCGTTAACGAGGCCGAGCGGCCGGTCGTCATCGTCGCTCACTCGCTTGGCGTCGCCGCGGTCATCCAGGCATTGCCTCGGTTCGAGCGGCCGGTCGCCGGCGCCTTCTTCGTGGCGCCGCCCGATGTCGCCAATCCCAAGATAAAGCCGAGGCACCTGATGACCTTCGGCCCCTATCCGCGCGACCCGCTGCCATTTCCGTCGGTGGTGATCGCCAGCCGCAACGACCCGTTTTGCGCCTTCGGCGTCGCCGAGGACATTGCCGCGGCCTGGGGCTCGCTGTTCATCGACGCCGGCGATGCCGGTCATCTCAACGCGGATTCCGGCTTCGGGCCCTGGCCCGAAGGCTCGATGACGTTCGCGAAATTCCTGACGGATCTCTAGGAAGCGATCGAATCCCTGACGTTGCTCAGCAGGGTCTTTGCCCCAAGCGAAATCAGCGAATGCTCGGAACCCATCGCCAGCAGCCGGTAACCCATCGACACCACGCGACCGGCGATGGCCGGTTCCATCACATAGATCGCCGCATGCTTGCCGGCTTTGCGGGTGCGCTCGGCGATCGAGGCGACGGTCTCCATCATGCTCTCCAGCGTCGAACTGACGGTGGTGCCCTTCGACCAGGCGATCGAGAAATCCGACGGGCCAAGGAATATACCGTCGATGCCCGGCGTGTCGAGGATGCCGTCGAGTGCATCAAGCGCTGCCCGCGTTTCGACCATGGCGAACGCCATGGTGCGCTGGTTGCTGTCGCGCAGCCAGTCGGCATAGTCGCCCTTGCCATGGCGCGGAAAAGCATAGGTCGGGCCCCAGGAGCGCTCGCCGAGTGGCGGGTATTTCATGGCGGCGGCAAACAGCTTTGCGTCCGCCACCGAATTCACCATCGGCGCGATCACAGCCTCGGCGCCGAAGTCGAGCGCGCGGCTGGCCATGTCGAAGCGGCCGACCGGGATGCGCACCAGCGCCGGCTTGTTGGCCGCCAGCACCGGCACAAGCCCGCGCAGCACGCTGTCCTCGTGATGGCCACCATGCTGCATGTCGAGCGTAACCGCGTCGAACCCTTGTCTGGCCAATATCTCGACAGTCAGGGCATCCGGCACGCCGGACCATGCGGTGAACAGCGTCTCGTCGGCCGCCAGGCGTGACTTCAGGGACATTGGTGATTTCCTCTTTGCTTGCAGCAATTCAGCCGGAAATGACCGCAAAGGCAAAGAAAAACCGCCCGGTTAGGCCGGGCGGTCGATTGGTCCAGCATTCGATCGATGTCGGTGGAAGGATCAGGTGTTCTTGATCTGCTCAATCGCCTGCGCCATCAATTCATCCATGGTGCGGCGGATCTGATGGTCCGACTGATCGATGCCGGCTGCATCGAAATCCTTGCGTATCTTGCGGAAGACGTCGTGATCGCCGGCTTCCTCGATGTCGCTGACGACCACTTCCCTGGCATAAGCGTCGGCATCGGCGCCGGATTTGCCGAGCTTTTCGGCAGCCCACAGGCCGAGCGCTCTATTGCGGCGTGCCGCAGCCTTGAACCGAAGTTCCTCGTCGAATGCGAATTTGCGCTCGAAGCCCTCTTCGCGGTCTTTCATGCTGCTCATGGCATCCCTCCGTGAAATCCGATTCGTTGGGTCAATATGTGTTGCCGGAGCACAAACCAAAAGGGCGCCGGCCGGTCAATATGCTACATTGCCTGCTGCGCTGCGGCATTTCGGTCCCGAAAGCGGTTGATTGAAAGGATTTGCCGATTGAGCAAACAGTGCGATTGGGATAGACACCGGCATTGAACCCCACCGTCGCCATCTTATTTTAGGCAGACGGACAGGAACTGGTCGCTTGCCGCCTGCCCGCAAATCCAGAGAAAAATCAGATGAAAAATCGCCGCCGCATTTATGAAGGCAAGGCCAAGATCCTTTATGAGGGACCGGAGCCTGGCACGCTGATCCAGTTCTTCAAGGACGACGCCACCGCTTTCAACAAGAAGAAGCATGAAATCGTCGATGGCAAAGGCGTGCTCAACAACCGCATTTCCGAGCACATCTTCAACCATCTCAACCGGATGGGCATTCCGACCCACTTCATCCGCCGGCTCAACATGCGCGAGCAGCTGATCAAGGAAGTCGAGATCATCCCGCTCGAAGTGGTGGTACGCAACGTCGCCGCCGGCTCGCTGGCCAAGCGCCTCGGCATCGAGGAAGGCACCGTGCTGCCGCGCTCGATCATCGAATTCTATTACAAGGCCGATGCGCTCGACGATCCGATGGTCTCGGAAGAGCACATCACCGCCTTCGGCTGGGCGAGCCCGCAGGAGATCGACGACGTCATGGCGCTGGCCATCCGCGTCAACGACTTCCTTTCCGGGCTGTTCATGGGTGTCGGCATCCAGCTCGTCGACTTCAAGATCGAATGCGGCCGCCTGTTCGAAGGCGACATGATGCGCATCGTCGTCGCCGACGAGATCTCGCCGGATTCCTGCCGGCTGTGGGACGTGGCGACGCAGGACAAGCTCGACAAGGACCGTTTCCGCCGCGACATGGGTGGGCTCGTCGAAGCCTATCAGGAAGTTGCCCGCCGCCTCGGCATCATGAACGAGAACGAGCCGCCGCGCCCGGCCGGACCGGTGCTCGTCGCTTCGACCGACGGTGTCAAAGGCAAGCCGCACTGACGGCTTGCCCACTCAACAGGTGAACAGGAGCATGTCCAGCGTGATCAAGGCCCGTATTACCGTAACCCTCAAAAGCGGCGTGCTGGACCCACAAGGCAAGGCAATCGAGCATGCGCTGTCCGGAATGGGTTTCGGCGGCGTCGGCCAGGTGCGGCAAGGCAAGGTTTTCGATATCGAGCTTGCCGAGGGCGACCAGGCCAAGGCCGAGGCCGATCTGAAAGCCATGTGCGACAAGCTTCTGGCGAATACGGTGATTGAGAATTATAGTGTGGCCATTACCTGAGGTTGTGCCGGAGGGTAGATGGCTGAGATTGATGGAAGCCTGATTTTTGAGGTCCTCAAATCCATTCAGCCGCGGCTGGACAGGATGGATTTGACACTTGGCGAGGTAAAGTCCGAGTTGGGTTCGATCCGTGGTCATCTCGTCGCCACCGAGGGCGATGTGAAGAATATTTACGGCGTGCTGGTGCGGCAGGACGACCGTCTCGAACATATCGAACGCCGCCTAGAATTGCGCGAACTCGCGGAAGCCCAGAGGCCCTACGAACCAAAATGAAATCAGCCGTCGTCCTGCTCCCCGGCCTTAATCGCGACCGTGACATGATCGCGGCGCTGACCAAGATTTCCGGCACGCCGCCGGTCACCGTCTGGCAGACCAACACTGAAATTCCCGACGTCGACCTGATCGCCATTCCCGGCGGCTTTTCCTTTGGCGATTATCTGCGCTGCGGCGCCATTGCCGCGCGCATGCCGGTAATGCGGGCTGTGGCCGAAAAGGCGGCCAAGGGGGTCACGGTCATCGGCGTCTGCAACGGCTTCCAGATCCTGGTCGAGGCCGGCCTGTTGCCGGGTGCATTGATGCGCAACACCTCGCTGAAATTCGTCTGCCGGCAAGTCAAGCTGCAGATCGCCAATGCCAACTCGATGTTCACCAGCCGCTATCAGCCGGGCCAGGTCATCCGCGCGCCGGTGGCGCATCATGACGGCAATTATTTTGCCGATGCCGAAACGCTGGCCCGCCTCGAAGGCGAAGGCCAGGTGGTGTTCCGCTACGCCGAAGGCACCAATCCCAACGGCTCGATCAACGACATTGCCGGCATCGTCAACGGCCGTGGCAATGTGCTCGGCCTGATGCCGCATCCCGAGAACCTGATCGAAGCGGCGCATGGCGGCAGCGACGGCCGGGCGCTGTTCGAAAGCGCGCTGGGCATCGCCGCTTGATGCATTCAATTTTCCTCCTGGAGCGACGGTCATGAAACTCTATTCGCGACCGCTGTCGCCCTATTCGTCGATCGTGCGGGCGCTGGCCTACATCAAGAACGTGCCGCTCAAGGTCATTGCACCGCCGCCGGGATTTCCCATCCCCGAAGCCTTTCGTTCCATCTCCCCGCTCAACCGGATTCCAGTGCTGATCACCGGCTCGGGCGAAACGATCGTCGAATCGGTGGTCATTGCCGAATATCTGGAGGAACGCTTTCCCGAGCCAGCGCTGCTGCCCAAGGATTCGAAAGACCGGGCGTTGGTGCGCATGTTCGCCCGCATCACCGACCTTGACGTGCTCGCCCCAACGATGAAGCTGTTCGAGCTCTATTTCGTGCTGCAGCGCAACGAGGCGGACATCAAGGCACAGTTCGCCCGATTGCATCACGGGCTTGCGGCAATCGAGGCCCGCATGGCGCATGGCCCGTTCGCGCTCGGCGACGACATCTCCTTCGCCGATGCGTGGCTGACGCCGACCCGCTTCGTCTTCAACAATTTCAGGGCGACGATCGGCCGCCCCGACCTGCTTGACGCCCATCCGAAATTCGATGCCTATGAGCAAATCGCCTTGCAGCATCCGGCGCTGTCGCGCGTCTGGGGTGAGATGACAGACGGTCTGAAGATCTTTCTGTCAGAACTCGAGATGGGCGCCGCTTGACCATGCGATCGACACTCGCCAGCCTCGCCCTCGCCGCTGCCGCCGGTCTTGTACTCGCCTCCTGCCAGTCAAGCCCGAAGAGCACGCCGGCGCCGGCAGGCAAGAGCGCGTCACTGCTTGCCATGGAGCAGGTGGCAATAGCTGCCCACAAATGCTGGATCGCCAGCAAGGACCCTGCCTTCAAATCCTATCAGATGGCCAACGAGCTGAATTCGTTCAGCGGCACGCCGCGCTTCCTGCTGGTGCCGGCCAAACATTATGGCGGAAAGCCGTTGCTGGTCGTGCAGGCGCAAGGCAATTCGAGCCGCGTCGACGTGTTCGGCCCATTGATGGCGGAACCGCTCGGCGGCCGCATCGGCTCGGACATTGCCCGCTGGCAGGCGGGCAATCCGGCCTGTGGCGCTGCTGCCTAGCCCAATGGGTCGCTTGCTGCAGATCACCGGTCTGGTCGTCGGCCTGGCCGGGCTCGTCCTGCAGCTCTGCATCACCGTCCCGGCATCAATGGAAGCCGGCCGCGGCTTTGTCGGCTCGCTGGTCTTCTATTTCAGCTTCTTCACCATCCTGACCAACATCGGCGCGGTGCTCGTCCATGCCTCGTTGCTGTCGTCGACGGGTTATGCCTGGTTTCCGGCCTTTGCCGGGCCACGGATAGGGGCGGGCGTAGCCGTCGCCATAAGCCTGGTCCTCATTATCTACGCCACGGTCCTGGCGCAGCTTTGGCAGCCGCAAGGGCTGTTCCTGCTCTGCGACGTGCTCCTGCACTATGTGACGCCGGTGGTGTTCGTGCTGTGGTGGCTTGTGGCGGGCGCCGACGGCTCGACGCGATGGCGTGACATCTCGTGGTGGATGATCTATCCGATCGCCTATCTGGCCTACGCGCTGCTGCGGGCGCCGATCGTCGGCGAAGTACCCTATCCATTCCTCGACGTCTCCAAACACGGGGCGGCCAGCGTCGCCGTCTCGGCTCTGGCCATCACCGGGCTTTTTCTGGTTCTGTGTATCGTGGCCGTGCTTGTGGACCACGGCGTATCGAGGCTCAGGGCGGCGGGCGTCCGCTAAAGTGCGGTGCCTCAACCCTCAGTCCCAGAACGGCCTGAGGCCCTCACGATGGGCATCACAACGCGTAATGCCTATGTCCTTGAGCTGGTCGTCGGTCATCTCGAGCAGGACCAGCCGGCTGCGCCGACGATCCATTAGCCTGCCAATCCATCTCGCGAAGGATCCGAGCGTACGCACCAGCCGACTAACATAGGTTGGCCGGCCTAACGGAGGCGCCACCTGCATCTGCAATTCAGCCCTAACGGGGTGGATTGTCTCTATTGTAGCCATTTTCTTTCTGCCAAAACTTCGGATTGTACCCTTCTCGCCGCCGATCTGATATGTATTGACTCACATCCTGGTGCAATGTAAAAAATTGTCACCATGACAACTTGGCTTCCAGATCTTACCGCGGGTACCGGCCCGCTCTATCAGCGGCTTGCCGATTCCATCGAGACGGACATCGACCGCGGCCTGATCGGTGCAGGGGCAAAGCTGCCGCCGCAGCGCGATCTGGCATACGACATCGGCACGACCGTCGGCACCGTCGGCAGGGCCTATCAATTGCTGCGCGAGCGGGGATTGGTCAGCGGCGAGGTGGGCCGCGGAACCTATGTTCTCGCTCAGCAGTCGGAAAGCGCAAAGCCGGATTTCCTGGAGCCGGTCGAACAAGGCACGCGCTATATGGATGCGCCCGGCGACAAGATGCGCTTCGATAGCACCGCCGCACCGGATGTCGGCCAGGGTGCCATCGTCGCCGATGTGTTGACACGCACGGCGCAAGACCATCCGCATGAGATTTCAAGCTACACGCGTGATTTCCCGGACCGCTGGTTCGAGGCCGGCAGGCGCTGGCTGTCGCGCAATTCCTATCGCCCGGCGGCGGATGCCATTGTCCCCACGCTCGGCACCCACGCCGCGGTGATGGCAACAATTGCGGGGCTCACCGCCCCCGGCGACTATGTCGTCTTCGAGCACCTCACCTATTCGCAGATTTCCCGCAGCGCCGGCCTTATCGGTCGCCGGACCGCACTGGTGACGGCTGACGACGAGGGCATCGATCCCCAGGATTTCGAGCGCGTCTGCGCACAAAAGCATCCGAAGATGATGTTTTTGATGCCGACGGCCAAGAATCCGACGCTGACAACGCTGTCGGCATCGCGCCGCGAGGCAATCGCGCATGTCGCCCGTCAATATAATGTCGTCCTGATCGAGGACGATCTCTATGGCGGACTGACCGACGACCCGACACCTCTATTGGCCGAATATGCTCCCGAACGGACCATCGTTGCCGGCGGCCTGTCGAAATCGGTCGCGGCGGGTGTTCGCGGCGGTTGGCTCGCTTGCCCGCCGGCCTATCGTCACCGCATCCGGGTTGCCCATAAGATGATGACGGGCGGCCTGCCCTTTCTGCTGGCGGAGGTGGGCAGCCGGCTGGTGCTGTCCGGCCAGGCGGCCGAGATGCGCAAGCGCAGCATTGCCGAGATCGGTGCGCGCATCGCGATCGTGCGCGAGACACTCGACGGCTTCGACTTCAAGGCGCTGGACAATGTGCCCTTCGTCTGGCTCACTTTGCCCGACCCATGGCTTTCCGGCACTTTCAAACAGGCTTGCCTCGAACATGGCGTGCTCATCGACGACGAGGACGAGTTCAAGGCGGGGCGTTCCGAACAGGCCTTTCACGGCGTGCGGTTTGGCATCTCGCAGCCGCGGCAGCGGGACGATATCGCGCACGGCGTCGCGGTTATCCGGCGGCTTCTGGACGAAGGCCGCGCCGGCTACGACAGCTTTTCCTGAACCGGCTTGAAACCGGCGGGTCGAGTGGCGATCTTCCGCTACTTGCGGTCAGCTGTTGCTTTCCGTCGTTTTAGTCATCCGGCGGGGTGTATCGGCTGCAAAGCTTGCGATAAGACGGGACTCGATCCCAGGGACACAAATTGCCGATCATGACCATTTCCAATTCCGTGCCGATCACTCCGGAACTCATTGCCGCGCACGGGCTGAAGCCCGACGAGTACCAACGCATCCTCGACCTGGTCGGGCGCGAGCCGAGCTTTACCGAACTCGGTATTTTTTCCGCGATGTGGAACGAGCATTGTTCCTACAAATCCTCGAAAAAATGGCTGCGTACGCTGCCGACCACCGGGCCGCAAGTCATCCAGGGCCCGGGCGAGAATGCCGGCGTGGTCGACATCGGCGACGGCGACTGCGTCGTCTTCAAGATGGAGAGCCATAACCATCCCTCCTATATCGAGCCTTATCAGGGAGCGGCGACCGGCGTCGGCGGCATCCTGCGCGACGTGTTCACCATGGGCGCGCGGCCGATAGCGGCGATGAACGCGCTGCGCTTCGGTGCGCCGGATCATCCCAAAACCAGACACCTCGTTGCCGGCGTCGTTTCCGGCGTCGGTGGCTACGGCAATTCCTTCGGCGTGCCGACGGTCGGCGGTGAAGTCAATTTCGACGCCCGCTACAATGGCAATATCCTGGTCAACGCGTTTGCCGCGGGTCTTGCGAAAACCGATGCGATCTTCCTGTCGGAAGCCAAGGGGGTCGGCCTGCCGGTCGTCTATCTCGGCGCCAAGACCGGGCGCGACGGCGTCGGCGGCGCCACCATGGCCTCGGCCGAATTCGACGACAAGATCGACGAGAAGCGGCCCACGGTCCAGGTTGGCGATCCCTTCACCGAAAAATGCCTGCTCGAAGCCTGCCTCGAACTGATGGCGTCCGGCGCCGTTATCGCCATCCAGGACATGGGTGCCGCTGGCCTCACCTGCTCGGCGGTCGAAATGGGCGCCAAGGGCGACCTCGGCATTGAGCTCGATCTCGACAAGGTGCCGGTGCGTGAAGAGCGCATGAGCGCTTATGAGATGATGCTTTCGGAGAGCCAGGAGCGCATGCTGATGGTGCTGCGCCCCGAAAAGGAAAAACAGGCCGAGGCGATCTTCCACAAATGGGGCCTCGACTTTGCCATCGTCGGCAAGACCACCGACGATCTGCGCTTCCGCGTGCTGCACCAGGGCGACGAGGTCGCCAACCTGCCGATCAAGGATCTCGGCGACCAGGCGCCGGAATATGACCGTCCCTGGGTCGAGCCGAAGAAGCCGGCGCCGCTGGGCGCCGGCGATGCACCGCAAACCGATGTGGCCGAGGCTTTGCTGAAGCTGCTTGGCGGGCCGGACCTGTCCTCGCGCCGCTGGGTGTGGGAGCAGTACGACACGCTGATCCAAGGCAATTCGTTGCAGCTTCCCGGCGGCGATGCCGGCGTCGTGCGGGTCGACGGTCATCCGACCAAGGCGCTCGCCTTCTCCTCCGACGTGACGCCGCGCTATTGCGAGGCCGACCCCTACGAGGGAGGCAAGCAGGCGGTGGCCGAATGCTGGCGCAATCTTACCGCCACCGGTGCCTTGCCGCTCGCGGCCACCGACAACCTTAATTTCGGCAATCCGGAACGGCCGGAGATCATGGGTCAGTTGGTCGGCGCGGTGAAAGGTATTGGCGATGCCTGCAGGGCGCTGGGCTTCCCGATCGTCTCCGGCAACGTCTCGCTCTACAATGAGACCAACGGCCAAGGCATACTGCCGACACCAACCATCGGCGGCGTCGGGCTGATTGCCGATTGGTCGAAAATGGTGCGGATCGGCTTTGCCGCCGAAGGCCAGATGATCGTGCTGGTCGGCGCACCGACCATGTGGGGCACGCATCTTGGCCAATCGGTCTATATGCGCGACATCCATGGCCGTGCCGACGGCCCGCCGCCGCCCGTCGATCTCGATCACGAAAAGCGCGTCGGTGACCATGTGCGGGCGCTGATTGCGTCGGGCGTCGTTACCGCGGCGCATGACGTTTCCGATGGTGGCATCGCGGTGGCGCTGGCCGAGATGGCGATGGCCTCCGGCATTGGCGCGACCATTCCAGGCCTGGTCGGCACAGATCCGATCCCGGTCTGGTTCGGCGAGGATCAGGGCCGCTATCTGCTGACGCTGTCGATCGATCCGCAGAGCGAAGCGTGGGACGCCATTCGCGAACAGCAAAGCAAGCTCGGCATCTTCGCACCGTGGATCGGCTCGACCGGCGGCAGCGACCTGAAGCTGGGCGAGGCGCGTGCGATACCGGTCAGTGAATTGACCGCTGCCCACGAATCCTGGTTCCCTCGCTTCATGGCAAATGAGGTCGTGGACCCGTGATGTGATCGAGTGGAGCCGTTTCACTGTGGTTCATCCGCCGTTTCGACCATATCTATGAGTTCACGACCTGAACAAGGAATCCTCGCATGGCAATGGACGCCCACGACATCGAACGGCTGATCAAGGAAGGCATTCCGGACGCCAAGGTGACGATTCGCGACCTGGCCGGCGATGGCGACCATTATGCGGCGGAGGTGGTGGCCGAAAGTTTTCGCGGCAAAAGCCGCGTCCAGCAGCACCAGATGGTCTATGACGCGCTGAAGGGCAACATGGGCGGCGTGCTTCACGCGCTTGCCCTGCAGACCAGCGTGCCGGACTAAACTCCCGTCCAGTTACCGGCTCGCAAGCGCCTTGCCGGTCACGGCAATGATCGGCCCGGCCGGATAGTTTCCACCAACAATCATCCGCTCGCCATTCGACAGCGCCGACACGACCCCGTCGAAGAAAAGCGCATTGGGGCAATTGAGCGCATCTCGAAACAGCCGTGCGAAGCTGCCGAGGCTGACTTGAGAGCGCGAGATCGCCAGCACGACGGTGTTTTCGTCAAGCACGCCGACGCCGTTGCGGATATAGCGCGATGTGCCGTCCTGCTCGAAACGGGGATGAAGCCGGCCGTCGATCACCAGCATCGGGCCGGATTGCGTGGCGACCATCACGTCCGGCCTGGCCGCGGCATAGGCACTTGTCTCCATGACCGCCGCCTTGCCGTCCTTGCGGACCACGAATACGCCATTCGGTTTCAGGAAGAAATTGCCTTCGCTGTCGGCGACGTTGAGCGGCGCCTTCTCCCGGCCGTCTTCGACGAGAAGGCCGACTGGGGTCAGATCTTGGTGATACATGCCGGCGTTCATGGCGAGCAGCACCGGCCGGCCCTGATCCGCCATCGCCTTGTCGAATTTGTCCAGGGAACCGAAGGCCTTGCCGTCGAGGCCTACGTGGAACACACCGATGTCATAGCGGCGCAGATCGATTTCGCAGACGACGTAGGCGGCCGCCTCGAAGCTCGCGTCGCGGCACGGCGCCGGCAATTCACCGCCGACGACGAGGGGTGGCTGTCTCGGCGACCTGGCCCACCAAATCAAGGCCAGTGCGGCGAGCAGAACGGCGAGGAGGAACCCGGCGAGATATCGTCTTTTCATCGCGCCTCGGGAAAGATGGTGGCCAACGGCTTGGCACAAGATCAGACGTTCCTTTGCGCCATTTGCATGGCAAGGCGGCAAACATCTTGTTTCGCGCAACCCATGGGTTTATTTGAAGGGTAATGTTCGAGCCTGACTCCCACAGGCATGAAAGGGTATTCCATGAGCGGCATCAACGACTACATCGACAATGAAGTGAAGGGCAACGACGTTGTTCTCTTCATGAAAGGCACGCCCGGCTTCCCGCAATGCGGATTTTCCGGTCAGGTCGTGCAGATCCTCGACTATATCGGCGCCGACTATAAGGGTGTCGACGTGCTGACGTCGGCCGAGCTACGGCAAGGCATCAAGGACTATTCCAACTGGCCGACCATCCCGCAGCTCTACGTCAAGGGCGAATTCGTCGGCGGCTGCGACATCATCCGCGAGATGTTCCAGGCGGGCGAATTGCAGACCTTCCTCGTCGAAAAGGGCGTCAGCGTCAAAGGCGCCGCCTGACTTCTGTTTTGCGTATGGCTCTCCGAAGATCGACTGCGATTGTCGGGGTCATGCGCTTAGCGCCGGGGCACCTTGGCAAAAAGTTGTGCCCGCTATCGGGGCGATGAACGAATGGATGCGTCGGCACGCCGGCGCATTTTCGTTTGAAGATCGGACTGGCCGTGGATCAGCAAGCACAAGCGCAGCAAAAGGCAAGCACCTTGCCTATTCCGCGCTGGGAATTCATCGCGCTATGCGCGGCGCTGATGGCGCTCAATTCGCTGGCCATCGACATCATGTTGCCGGCGCTGCAGCAGATCGGCGCCTCGCTCGGCGTCGAAAATGAAAACCACCGGCAATATGTGATCACCGCCTACATACTGGGCTTCGGCGGTGGGCAACTGTTCTTCGGGCCCGTCTCGGACCGCTTCGGGCGCCGCGCTCCGCTGGTTGCCGGGCTGGTGATCTATGTTGCGGCGGCGGGCGCTGCTGCAGTCGCCCCGTCATTCGCCACGCTTCTGCTATGCCGGGCCGTGCAAGGCATCGGCGCGGCGGCGACGCGCGTCATTGCCGTCTCGATCGTGCGCGATACGTTCGACGGAAGGCGCATGGCCGAAGTCATGTCCTTGATCTTCATGGTGTTCATGGCAATTCCGGTGGTGGCACCCGGTATCGGCCAATTCATCATGCTGTTTGCGACCTGGCACGTGATCTTCGTCACCATGGCGGCCGGCGCGCTGATCGTGTCCGCCTGGTCGCTGTTGCGCCTGCCCGAGACACTACATCCAGAATATCGCCGGCCGCTGACGCTGTCCTCCATCATCGGCGGCTTCCGCATCGTTCTCACCAACCGCATCGCGCTCTGCTACGCCTTCGCCAGCACCTTCATCTTCGGCGCCATGTTCGGCTTCATCGCCTCGGCCCAGCAGATCTATGTCAGCGTGTTCGATGTCGGCGAGATGTTCCCGGTCATCTTCGCGGGGGTTGCCGGCGTGCTTGCTTTTTCCAACTACCTCAACTCGCGCCTCGTCGGCCGCATCGGCATGCGCCGTCTGTCGCAAAGCGCGCTGCTGCTGTTTCTGGCCATCAGCCTTGCCTGGCTGGTCGTTTCCATCGAAATGAAGATGCCGCTCTGGCTCTTCATTACTTTCTTTGCCTGCGCCATGGTACCGTTCGGCGCGCTCGGCGCGAACTTCAACGCGCTCGCCATGGAGCCGCTCGGTCACCTGGCCGGCACCGCCTCGTCGATTCTCGGGTTCATGCAGACATTTCTTGGCGGCATCCTCGGCACGCTGATCGGCCAGGCCTTCAACGGTACGGTAACGCCGCTGGCCGCCGGGTTCTGCAGCGTGTCGGTGGCGGCGCTGCTGATGATTCTCATCGCCGAGCGCGGCAGGCTGTTCCAGCCGCAAAACCCGCCGGTCTAGTTTTACGCGCTGGCGGATAAAACTATTCCGCCCAAAGCTCGCGGCGCAGCTCCCGCCAGCTTTCCCTGTCCGGCGCGACCAGCAGGCCACCTCCGACATGTGACGGCAGATAGGCGCTGCCGTCGAAGCGCGCGGCATAACCGCCGGCCTCGGCATGGATCAGTACGCCGGCCAGATGGTCCCACGGCATCAGCTTGTTATAGACGACGAAATGGCCGTGGCCGCTGGCCAGCAGGCGGTATTCGTGGGCTGCGCAGCGATAGTTGAACTGCGACAGCGACTTGGTCTGATTGCGCGCCAGGCGTGAGCGGTCCGGCTCGGGTAGATAGTGCCACGAGACCGCTCCAGTCATTTCCGATATCGGCGCCGGTTTGGCGACATGGACTTTTTCGAAATTGCCATGCGCGTGCCGAATATGACTGCCGGCGCCGCTGACGCCGACCAGCCAGTCCTTGCCGACGGGATCGTGGATGATGCCGGCGACCGTCTCGCCCTTGACCACGACGCCAAGCATGACGCCGAACAGCGGCACGCCGGAGGCGAAGTTGAAGGTGCCGTCGACCGGGTCGACGACGAAGGCGAGTTCGGCATCGCCGAGACCGTCGAGCAGCGTCGGGTCGTCGGAGCAGGCCTCCTCGCCGACGATCATCGCCTTGGGATAACGCTGAAGCAGCCTGGCGGTGATGAGCCGCTCGGCATTCACGTCGGCCTCGGTCACAAGATCGGCGGCCGAGGTCTTGCGACGCACGTCGCCCTCACTCAACCGGCGAAAGCGCGGCATGATCTCTGCGACGGCAGCGTCCGACAGAAGGTCGGCAAGCCAGTCGATCGCGCTGTCGTCAAATGTCATGGGGACCGTCTTGCTTTGCGTTAAGAGCATCGTTGAGGGCGGCGAAATCGAACAGCGTCCTGTCGAGCAGATGCGAGCGCCGCACATTGGCCATGGCACGGATCATGGTGTCCTTGCGGCCGGGCATGCGCTTCTCGATGTCGTCGAGCATCGCTTTCATGGCGTTGCGCTGCAGGCCTTCCTGGCTACCGCACAGATCGCACGGAATTATCGGGAATTTCATGGCGCCGGCGAATTTCTCGAGATCGGCTTCCGCACAATAGGCGAGCGGCCGCAGCACCATGACGTCGCCTTCGTCGTTGAGCAGCTTCGGCGGCATGGCGGCGAGGCGTCCGCCATGGAACAGGTTCATGAAGAAGGTTTCCAGAATGTCTTCGCGGTGATGGCCGAGCACCAGCGCCGAGCAGCCCTCCTCGCGGGCAATGCGATAGAGATGGCCGCGCCGCAGCCGCGAACACAGCGAGCAATAGGTGCTGCCCTCGGCCAGCTTGTCGATGACCACAGAATAGGTGTCCTGATATTCGATGCGATGCGGAATGGCATGGCTGTCGAGATAGTCGGGCAATATGTGCTTGGGAAAGTTCGGCTGGCCCTGGTCGAGATTGCAGGCCAACAGCTCGATCGGCAGCAGCCCGCGCCATTTGAGATCGAGCAGCACGGCAAGCAGGCCGTAGGAATCCTTGCCGCCCGACAGAGCGACCAGCCAGCGGTCGCCGGGCCTCACCATTGAGAAATCGTCGATCGCCTGGCGGGCAAGCCGCAGCAGCCGCTTGCGCAGCTTGTTGAACTCGACGGAGGACGGCACATCGGCAAACAGCGGATGAAAGCCGCCTTCGGCGTCGGCGACCGGTTCGAGCGTTTCGGCGTCTGGCTGCATGTTCACGGCGCGTCGGCCCTAAAGTCCTGTTGCCGCCCGCAGTAGCGCATCGGATCGAAAATCGAAATCGATTTCGGAATCACGCCGCGGAAAAGGAACGAAAAAAGAAAAGGCCGCCCCGACGGGCGGCCTTCGCTTGTATCGCGTACGAACGCGCCGATCAGCGCGAATAGAATTCGACGACCAGATTCGGTTCCATCTGCACGGCAAACGGAACGTCGGCCAGGCCGGGGATGCGCGTGAAGGCCGCGGTCATCTTGTTGTGGTCGGCCTCGATGTAATCGGGCACGTCGCGCTCGGCCAGGCCCACCGATTCCAGCACGATGACCAGCTGCTTCGACTTCTCGCGCACTTCGATGACGTCGCCCGGCTTGCAGCGGTACGAGCCGATGTTGACGCGCTTGCCGTTGACGTTGACGTGGCCGTGATTGACGAACTGGCGCGCCGCAAAGATGGTCGGTACGAACTTGGCGCGGTAGACGACTGCGTCGAGGCGCGATTCGAGCAGGCCGATCAGGTTCTCCGAGGTGTCGCCCTTGCGGCGGTCCGCCTCTTCATAGACCTTGCGGAACTGCTTTTCCGAAACGTCGCCATAGTGGCCCTTCAGCTTCTGCTTGGCGCGCAGCTGCAGGCCGAAATCGGAAAGCTTGCCCTTGCGGCGCTGGCCATGCTGGCCGGGGCCGTATTCACGCTTGTTGACCGGGGACTTCGGGCGGCCCCAGATGTTTTCGCCAAGACGGCGGTCTATCTTGTACTTCGCGGATTCGCGCTTGCTCATCGCATTCCCTTTCAAAACAACGCACCCGGAACCTCATGGTCCGGGTGAAGGAAACGCGCCCTCCTCTGGCCTCCGTTTTCGAGACCTGACAGGGTTTTCCACGCAACCGCGACGGAAAACCCACGGGACACGTCATTTCAAACAAGACATAAGGAAAGTAAAATCGGCTTCCCAAACGTCTTGCACACATAAAGAAAACCACCGGGCATTGCGGCCCGGTGTTGGTGGGCTGGTTAAACGGAGATTTAACCGCTGTCAAGCTTCCGGCTGGCGCGGATCGCCGAACCGGATAGTGTTGCGGTTGTAGAACGTGCCGGATGTGGCGGGAGGTTGCGCCAGCGGCATCAGGAAGGGACTGAAGTCAGAGGAGCTGGAATTCGCATGAAGAAGTTCTTCCTTACGTTGGTAGGAGCCGCGGTGATGGCCGGCACGATGGCGGTCGCGCCCGAGCCGGCGCAGGCCCGGCATTGGCATGGCCACAGGCATCACCAGGTCTGCCGCATCGTGGTCAAGAAGAAGGTGGTGTGGCGGCACGGTCATCGCAAGGTCATCCGCTACAAAGTGCGGCGCTGCGGTTGGGGCTGGAACTGGTAATTTTCGCCCTTGCCCGTTGAGACTTCAGTGCCCGCGGCTCAGCCGCGGGCTTTTTATCGACCGGCATCCGCCGCCAGAATGGTCAGTCGATCAGTGTTTCGATTTCTTTTCCGGCAGGCCCTTGCGCTTGGTCTCGGCGAATTCCTCGAGCTGTTTTTCGCTCATGGATTTATACATTCCCTTCGACGCGCCTTTGAGCTCGCTCTTCTTGGTCTCGCCACGCTTGGCGGACAGTGCAGCACCGGCGGCTTTCTGTTGGGCTTTCGAGGTGGCTGGCATGATCGTTTCTCCTGTTCCTCAATGAGAAAAGAACGCATCGCCCTGGGCTGATGTTCCCGGAGCACCAAAGTGCCTGGGGTCAGGATACCGCCAGGCCAAATCCCTGCATCAGCCGGCGCGTCGGAAAATCGGCCTCGTTCGAGGTGAAGACGGCAAAATCGGCGCCTTCCGGCAGTACCTCTCTGCGATAACGGGCCTCGGTATCGGCGAGCAGCGACAGCGCGCGGCGTGCGATCGCCTCGGCCGGGTCGAGCCAGTCGACCGGCCAAGGTGCTGTCTTGCGCATGCGGTTGGCCAAAAACGGATAATGGGTGCAGGCAAGCACGACGATGTCGGTGCGTAACCCGTCATGCTCGACGAAGCACGGCGCGATCTCGGCGCGCACGGCGTCCTCGTCGACAAAACCATCGCGCATATAGGCTTCGGCCAATCCCGCCAGCTTGTCGCTGCCGACCAGGCGGACATGGCATTTCTGCGCCCATTTGCTGATCAGGTCGCGCGTGTACTGGCGCTTGACGGTGCCGGGCGTAGCCAGCACCGAAACTAGGCCTGAGCGCGTGCGTTCCGCCGCTGGCTTGATGGCCGGCACGGTGCCGACGAAAGGGTGGCCGGGAAACCTCTCGCGCAACGCATCGATGACCAGCGTCGAGGCGGTGTTGCAGGCGATGACCGAAATAGCCGGCGAAAACCGTTCGAGCAGCCTGGCGAACAACTCTAGGATGTGTGTTCTCAGCGCCGGCTCCTCCCAGGCGCCGAAGGGGAACGCCGCGTCGTCGGCGACATAGATGAAGCGGCGGTCAGGCATCAGGACGCGCGCCTCACGCAGCACAGTGAGGCCGCCAATGCCGGAATCGAACATCAGGATCGGACGGGCACTCGATGGACTGGTCATTATCATTGAGTCACTAAGGCCTGGGAATCACAAACGAGATCACGAGAGAAGGTTCGGCCCATGCTTTTTGCTTCGGCCAATGATGCTTTATCCCGGCCGCTTCTATCTGGAACCATCATGGCCTTGATGCGGCGAGACGGTCACACAAGGCCCCGCTTGCCGAAGCCGCCGGCCCGCGGCCGGCCGTTCGCCGGAGATGCAGGGTGAGATGCAGGGTGGTTCGACGGCACCGGTGCGGCCCGCATGGCATAGGCCGGAGCCAGGGCCGCCACGCCGGCGGCCGACTCTGAATGGGGCGCCGCGGCGCCGCGCAGCGGCCCGGGCGGGTCGAAATCGTCGAAACTCAGGGATGACGCCATATCCGAAGAGCTACCGCCCGCCGGCTTGGCCGCCAAGATGACCGCCCACAGCCCGATGAGAGCTAATCCCAGCAGGTTAGGGCCGGAATGCGACTCGTCGCCGTCGAACTCTACGACAAGAACAGTGCCGGCCTGCAGAATCGCAAACAGGGTCGAGAACACGATATACGACCAAAGGATCCAACCGGACCCTTGCGCATCGCGGCTTCGACGCCAGGCGAAATTCGCGCGGAACAGAACAATCACCAGCGAGGCGACGAGAACGGCCGCGGCCAGCCCTTCCCTGGAAGGTCCGGGCTTCGAATTGGCCAAACCCTCGATGCCGATGGTCAGCACGACGCACAGCACAAAGGTCACGATTTCCGCAACCAGCAAGGCCGCCGAATAGAAGAAAAAGCGAGGACGACCGATATCCGAGCTAAACATCCGAGGATCCATCGTTTTCCAGACAATGGATCACATCAAATAACATTCGGTTACTGGTGAGATATGGGTAACTCGAAGGCTAGTCTTTGTCCTTCGCCTTTCCGGCGCGTGCCGCGGCCGCCGGGAGCCGCCTTGGATCGTCGCCGGGCGATCCGTCGCCGCGTGGCATGGCCGGCGAGAACCTGTCCAGCGATGATATAATACCGCGTAGCACCTTGAGCTCCGGCTCGGCAAAACCGGGGCGGGTCAGCACTGCGCGCAAATTGTCGACCATCTTCGGCTTCTTCGGTGCCGGGCGGAAATAGCCGCGCGCCTCCAGTGCACCTTCCAGATACGCAAACAGGGCGTGCAATTCTTCCTTGGCAGCTGGCGGCATTTCGGGACCGGAGAAGTTGGTCCTGGTCTCGTCTTCCAGGCCGGACTTCATCCATTCATAGGACATCAGCAGGGCCGCCTGGGCGATGTTGAGCGAGGAGAAGGCTGGATCGACGGGGAAGGTGATGATCTCGTCGGCAAGGCCGACCTCGTCATTATAGAGGCCGAAGCGCTCGCGGCCGAACAGGATGCCGGTGCGCTGGCCGGCCCGCTGCCGCGCGCGCAGCGCCCTGCCCGCCTCGACCGGGCCGCGCACCGGTTTGAAATTGTCGCGCGCGCGCGCCGTGGTGGCGAAGACGAAGTTCAAGTCGGCGACTGCCGAGGCCAGGTCGTCGAACACCTCGACGGCATCGATGACATGGTCGGCGCGGCTTGCCGCGGCACGCGCCTTCTCGCTCGGCCAGCCGTCACGCGGATTGACGAGGCGCAGTTCGGCAAGGCCGAAATTGGCCATGGCGCGTGCAACCATGCCGATGTTCTCGCCGAGCTGTGGCTCGACCAGGATGATCGCCGGTCCGGACGCAGGCGTTCCGGAGGCAAGAGGGTTGTCGGGATCCTGGGTGGCGGTCATGGTTGTCAATGAACTGCTGTTTGCGGCATTTGGCAGTCCCCTGCCACATTTGGCGGCGAAAATGAAGCTTTCGCAAAGAATGCCGGCACTACGGCGCGGTTCGCCGTTTGCGCGGCCAAAAAGCCTTTGATATACGGGCCGCATCTCAGGGCCGGCAGCCGTGCGGGCAAGGCCGTTCCGTTCCCCAAAAGCGAGGCATTCTTTCCATGGCGAAGATCAAGGTGGCGAACCCGGTCGTCGAACTCGACGGCGACGAGATGACCCGCATCATCTGGCAGTTCATCAAGGACAAGCTGATCCACCCTTATCTCGACCTCAAGCTCGAATATTACGATCTCGGTATCGAGCACCGCGACGCCACCAACGACCAGGTGACCATCGATTCGGCCAATGCCATCAAGAAATACGGCGTCGGCGTGAAATGCGCGACGATCACGCCCGACGAGCAGCGCGTCGAGGAATTCAAGCTGAAGAAGATGTGGAAGTCGCCGAACGGCACCATCCGCAACATCCTCGGCGGCACCATCTTTCGCGAGCCGATCATTATGAAGAACGTGCCGCGGCTGGTGCCCGGCTGGACCAAGCCGATCATCGTCGGCCGCCACGCCTTCGGCGACCAGTACCGCGCCACCGACTTCCGCTTTCCCGGTAAGGGCAAGCTGACGATCAAGTTCGTCGGCGAGGACGGCCAGGTGATCGAGCACGACGTCTTCGACGCACCCGGCGCCGGTGTCGCCATGGCCATGTACAATCTCGACGAGTCGATCCGCGAATTCGCCCGCGCCTCGCTGAATTACGGCCTGCTGCGCAATTACCCCGTCTACCTGTCGACCAAGAACACCATCCTCAAGGCCTATGACGGCCGCTTCAAGGATATCTTCCAGGAGGTCTACGAAGCGGAGTTCGAAGCCGAGTTCAAGGCCAAGAAACTCTGGTACGAGCACCGGCTGATCGACGACATGGTGGCCTCCAGCCTGAAATGGTCGGGCGGCTATGTCTGGGCTTGCAAGAATTATGATGGCGACGTGCAGTCGGACACGGTGGCGCAAGGCTTCGGCTCGCTCGGCCTGATGACCTCGGTGCTGATGACGCCGGACGGCAAGACCGTCGAGGCGGAGGCCGCGCACGGCACCGTCACCCGCCACTATCGCCAGCACCAGAAGGGCGAGGAGACCTCGACCAATTCGATCGCCTCGATCTTTGCCTGGACGCGCGGCCTCGCCCACCGCGCCAAGCTCGACGACAATGCCGAACTGAAGCGTTTTGCCGAGACGCTGGAACGGGTCTGCATCCAGACGGTCGAGTCCGGCTTCATGACCAAGGACCTGTCGCTGCTGATCGGTCCCGACCAGCCATGGCTTTCGACCACCGGCTTCCTCGACAAGATCGACGAGAATTTGCAGAAGGCGATGGCCTGAGCTCCTCCGACATGGACAAGCCCGTCGTCTACGGCGCGGACTACAGCGTCTATGTGCGCATCGTGCGGCTGGTGCTCGAGGAAAAGGGCGTCGGCTACGAGCTGGTGCCCGTCGACATCTTTGCGGCGGACGGCATTCCCGGCTGGTACTTCGAGCACCAGCCGTTCGGCCGCATCCCAGCCTTCGAGCATGACGGCTTTCGCCTCTACGAGACCGGCGCGATTGCCCGTTATGTCGACGAAGCCTTTGACGGCCCGGCGCTGCAACCGGTCGAAGCCCGGCCTCGATCACGCATGAACCAGATCACCGGCCTGCTCGACGCCTACGCCTACAGGGCCATGGTCTGGGATGTCGCCGTCGAGCGGCTGGAAAAAACGCCGCCCGACGAAGCCGTGATCGCCAACGGGTTGAGGCAGGCGAGAACGGCATTGCAGGCGCTGTCTTCGCTGAAAGCCGAAGGGCCTTGGCTGTTGGGGACGGAACTGACGCTGGCCGACCTGCACGCCGCACCGATCATCGGCTATTTCGTCAAGGTCGCCGAGGGGCGAAAACTGCTGGCGGAGTTTGCCGATATCCAGGATTGGTATGTGCGCATCGCGGCGCGTGCGGGTTTTGCGAAGACCGAAAAGGCAGAGTGAGGAGACAAGCATTCGGCAATAGGCCTTCTGGTGATTAGCGAAAGCCGAAGTGACATCCAATCTCCCCCTTGCGGGGGAGATGTCCGGCAGGACAGAGGGGGTGTGAAGGATCGCTAACCTTCGACTGATCCTTTCCAATTGGGAACGGCCTGAGAACGTGGCTCCGATTGGGCTGGCAGTCGGAGGGACAGCACCCCCCTCTGCCCTGCCGGGCATCTCCCCCGCAAGGGGGGAGATCGGCAGCTTCGCCGAAGGCGACCCACTGCGAAATACCGCTCAATCGGGAAGGTAGATCTCCGCCTTCATAAAGGTCTTCGCACGGCCTGTGATCAGCACGCGATCTCCGGCCAGCTCGCATAGCAAGTGCCCGCCGCGTTGCGAGCATTGGAATGCCGACAGATGCGTCTTGCCGAGTTTTTCAGCCCAGTAAGGCACCAGCGTCGCATGAATGGAGCCGGTTACCGGATCCTCGGGAATGCCTGCTCCGGGCACGAAATAACGCGAGACGAAATCATGGGCCTGCCCAGGCGCGGTAATGACCAAGCCGAGAGGATGAAAACGTCCGATCCTGAGCAGATCGGGAACGAAAGATCGCACGCTTGTCTCGTCGGCAAGCTCGACAAACAGGTTCTCGAAATTGCGGAAGCCCGCAACCGTCCGCTGAGACAATATCGCTTGCAGCGCCGACTTCAGCTCTTCCTCGACGGGCTGCGGCGGAAAACAAGGCAGATCGAGCTGATAGGCCCCTTCCCGCTGGGAAACCCGCAACTCGCCCACCCGGGTGGCGAAGGCCATTTCGCCCTGACCACTGTATTCCGTGGTCAGCACATGGGCGGCCGCAAGAGTGGCATGGCCGCAGAAGTCGACTTCATGGACCGGCGTGAACCAGCGCAAATCCCAACCTTTGCCATTCGCCCGCACAAACGCCGTTTCGGCAAGATTGTTTTCGTTGGCGATGGCCTGCATTACCTGCTCCGGCAGCCGCTCCTCCAAAAGGAGAACGGCGGCAGGGTTGCCCTGGAAGGCCTGTTCGGCAAAGGCGTCGACCTGATACATCGTCAGCGTCGGCATATCAGGCCCTCAAGGATGTCCGCTGGGCGGCGCGCCATTTCGGCCGTGCCCGCCCCCGGTGCAGGTTCACGCCGCCTCGAGAGCCGCTTTCACCGCAGCGATCGCGTCTTCGGCCTTCGAGCCGTCCGGGCCGCCGGCCTGGGCCATATCGGGTCGACCGCCGCCGCCCTGCCCGCCCAAGGCCGCGGACGCGACGCGCACCAGATCGATTGCGCTGAAGCGGCCGGTCAGATCATCGGTGACCGCGACGACGACGCTCGCCTTGTTGTCCTCGCCGGCGCCGACAAAGACGACGACGCCGGAGCCGAGCGACTTCTTGCCGGCATCGGCCAGCGGCTTCAAATCCTTTGGCGAGACGCCCGATACCGCCTTGCCGAGAAAACCGACACCGGCAATCGTTTCGTTTTCCGCAGGCACACCGGCTGGCGAGCGATCGCCGAGCGCCAGTTTCTTGCGCGCCTCGGTCAGCTCCTTTTCGAGCTTCTTGCGCTCGTCGAGCAGTGCCTCGACGCGGGCCGGCACATCGGCCGGCGAAATCTTCAGCGCGGCGGCGGCCGCCTTCAGCCGCTTGTCCTGCTCGTCGAGATGCTTTCTGGCCGCCTCGCCGGTCAACGCCTCGATGCGGCGCACGCCGGCAGCGACCGCGCTGTCGGACACGATGCGCACCAGGCCGATATCGCCGGTCGCCCTGACATGGGTGCCGCCGCATAGCTCGACCGAATAGGGCCGGTTGGCCTTGGCGCCATGCAGGCCTGTGCCCATCGAAACGACGCGCACCTCATCGCCATATTTCTCGCCAAACAGCGCCATGGCGCCTTCGGCAATGGCGTCGTCGACCGACATCAGGCGCGTGGTTACAGGGCTATTCTGAACGACGATTTCGTTTGCCATGCGCTCGACCTCTTCGAGCTCGTCCGGCGAGATCGGCTTGTTGTGGGAGATGTCGAAGCGCAGACGCTCGGGCGCGACCAGTGAGCCCTTCTGCGCCACATGGGTACCCAGCACCTCGCGCAGCGCCTCATGGATCAGATGCGTGGCGGAATGGTTCGCGCGCAGCCTGGAGCGGCGCGCGTGGTCCACCCTCAGCTCGACGGTCGCGCCCGTCTTGACCGTGCCGTTGGCCACCTTGCCGACATGGACGAAAAGCCCATCGGCCTTCTTCTGCGTATCGGATATCTCGATCGAGAACCCGTCGCCTGAAATGACGCCGGTATCGCCCATCTGGCCACCGGACTCGCCATAGAACGGCGTCTGGTTGACAACCACGGCAACGGCGTCGCCTTTGCCGGCACTGTCGACGGTCTTGCCGTCCCTGACCAGCGCCTGGACGAGGCCTTCCGCCTGCTCGGTCTCATAGCCCAGGAATTCGGTGGCGCCGTTCTCCTCACGCACCGCGAACCATACCGTTTCGGTTGCGGCCTCACCGGAACCAGCCCAGCTTTTGCGCGCCTCCGCCTTCTGCCGCTCCATCGCCTCGGTGAAGCCGGCAAGGTTGACCGAGATGTTGCGCTGGCGCAGCGCGTCCTGCGTCAGATCGAGCGGAAAGCCATAGGTGTCGTAGAGCTTGAACGCTGTCTCGCCATCCAGCATGTCGCCGGAGACCAACTTTTCCGTCGCCTCCGAAAGCAAGCCCAAGCCTCGCACCAGCGTCTTGCGGAAACGAGTTTCCTCAAGCTTCAGCGTCTCGGTGATCATCTGCTCGCCGCGCACCAGTTCCGGGTAGGCTTGGCTCATCTCGCGGACCAGCGCCGGCACCAGCTTCCACATCAGCGGCTCATTCGAGCCGAGCAACTGCGCGTGGCGCATGGCGCGGCGCATGATGCGACGAAGCACGTAGCCCCGCCCTTCGTTGGACGGCAGCACACCGTCGGCGACCAGGAAGCAGGACGAACGCAAGTGGTCGGCGATGACGCGGAACGATGCGACGGTGTCCGCATCCGGACCGCGGCCAAGCGCCGACGACGCAGCGTCGATCAGGTGGCGGAACAGGTCGGTCTCGAAGACGCTTTCAACCCCTTGCAGGATGGAGGCCATGCGCTCGAGGCCCATGCCCGTGTCGATCGACGGACGCGGCAGGTCGACGCGCTCGTCCTTCGTCACCTGTTCATACTGCATGAACACCAGGTTCCAGAATTCGAGGAAACGGTCGCCATCCTCCTCGGGACTGCCGGGAGGGCCACCCCAGATGTGCTCGCCACGGTCGATGAATATCTCCGAACACGGCCCGCAAGGTCCGGTGTCGCCCATTGCCCAGAAATTGTCCGAGGTCGCGATGCGGATGATGCGATCGTCGGAAAGACCGGCGATCTTCTTCCAGTAGGAGGCGGCCTCGTCGTCGTTGTGATAGACGGTGACCAGCAGCTTGTCCTTCTTCAGCCCGAACTCCCTGGTGATCAGGTTCCAGGCAAGCTCTATGGCGCGCTCCTTGAAATAATCGCCGAAGGAGAAATTGCCGAGCATCTCGAAGAAGGTCAGGTGTCGCGCGGTGTAGCCGACATTGTCGAGGTCGTTGTGCTTGCCGCCGGCACGAACACTCTTCTGGGCAGTCGTCGCACGCGAATAGGGCCGCTTCTCCAGACCGGTGAAAACGTTCTTGAACTGCACCATGCCGGCATTGGTGAACATCAGCGTCGGGTCGTTGCGCGGCACCAGCGGGCTCGACGCGACGACCTCGTGACCTTCCTTGCGAAAATAGTCGAGAAATGCCGACCGGATCTCGTTGACGCCACTCATGAATACTGCCTTTTCGAGAGAACCGCCGGCTGCCGGCGGAAAATAGACATGGCCTTTTAGCGGTCGCACCGCAGCCTGTCCAGAAACACCAAATGGGCTCAAATCCCGGCTTTCACCGGCGCTTTGAAATGCGTCTGACTCGCCGTCAAACGCCAACCGCCGGCACGGGGCCGGCGGTTCAAAATGTACCGATTACGCAAACTCAAAATCAAAACATCAAATCCAAACCTGGCTGACGCTCCGGGAGGCGTCGCTTTTCCTACATCGCCCCGGCGTCGTCCTCGAAACCGTCGTCGCTGCTTTCGGAGCCGCCGTTCTCAAGGAATTTCTCGGCGATCAATCCGGCATTCTGCCTCAGCGCCAATTCGATCTCGCGCGCCGTGTCGGGATTGTCGCGCAGGAACAGTTTTGCGTTTTCGCGGCCCTGGCCGAGACGCTGCGAATTATAGGAGAACCAGGCGCCCGACTTTTCGACCACGCCAGCCTTGACGCCGAGATCGACCAGCTCGCCGGTCTTGGAGACGCCCTCGCCATACATGATGTCGAACTCGACCACCTTGAAGGGCGGCGCCAGCTTGTTCTTGACGACCTTGACGCGGGTCTGGTTGCCGACGACCTCGTCGCGATCCTTGACCGAGCCGATGCGGCGGATGTCGAGGCGGACCGAGGCATAGAATTTCAGCGCGTTGCCGCCGGTCGTCGTCTCGGGCGAACCAAACATGACGCCGATCTTCATGCGGATCTGGTTGATGAAGATGACCATGGTGTTGGAGCGCGAGATCGAGGCGGTGAGCTTGCGCAGTGCCTGGCTCATCAGGCGGGCCTGCAGGCCGGGCAGCGAATCGCCCATCTCGCCTTCGATTTCGGCCCGCGGCGTCAGCGCCGCCACCGAATCGACCACCAGCACGTCGATGGCGCCGGAGCGCACCAGCGTGTCGCAGATCTCCAGCGCCTGTTCGCCGGTATCGGGCTGCGAGATCAGCAGGTTTTCGAGATCGACGCCGAGCTTGCGGGCATAGACCGGATCGAGCGCATGCTCGGCATCGACAAAGGCGCAGATGCCGCCCTTCTTCTGGGCTTCGGCCACCGTGTGCAGCGCCAGCGTCGTCTTGCCCGAGCTTTCCGGTCCGTAGATCTCGACGATGCGGCCGCGCGGCAGGCCGCCGACGCCAAGCGCGATGTCCAACCCAAGCGAGCCGGTCGGCACCGTTTCGATCTCGACGACCTGCTCGTTCGCGCCGAGCCGCATGATCGAACCCTTGCCGAAGGCACGCTCGATTTGCGACAGCGCCGCATCCAGAGCCTTTGATTTGTCCACCGCTTTGTCCTCTACAAGCCGCAAAGAATTCTGAGCCATGATACATCACCCCGTGGTCGTCAATGGAGGCCGGACAATCCCGCAATCCTTAAAAGAATGTACCTCGTTTGTTCTCATTTGTCAATGAGCCCCAAGGGTTTGAAAAATAACGGATATCCATATTTGTTCTATTTTTGTTTCACAATTTTGCTTCCGGACGTATCCCGCCTCGCATGCGGCGCCGTTGCCGTCACCATCCGAATCGCACCCGCGATTGCAGGGTTCCGCCCGGCGACCTAGTCTCCTCCCGGGCAACAGCAAAGGGCATTTTGCCGGCATGATGAAATCCCCGACGATCCTGGCCGTGGGTGGCGCCTATATCGAGCGGCGCGGCCGGGTTGCCGGCGCCTTCGTGCCGGCCGCTTCCAACCCCGGCACGATGCGCGAGCATGTCGGCGGCGCCGCCTTCAACGCCTTGCGCTGTGCGGTGCGGCGCGGCGTCTCGGCCTCGCTGCTTTCGGTGCGCGGCGGCGATGCCCTGGGCGACACGGTTTTACGCGCCGTCACCGACGCCGGCATTGCCGATTTGTCGGCGGTGTTCCTCGACCGCGCGACGCCAAGCCATACGATGCTGGTCGATAGCGACGGCGGGCTGATCGCCGGCCTTGCCGACATGGTGCTCTACGAGCTGGCGCTTCCCAAGCAGATCCGCCGCGCCAAGGTGCGAGACGCGATCGGTTCGGCCGACGCGGTGCTGTGCGACGCCAACCTGCCGTCTTCCGCAGTGGCGCGGCTGGCGGCACTCGCCGCCGGCAAGCCGGTGTTTGCGCTTGCCGTCTCGCCCAGCAAAGCGGCGCGGCTGACGCCGGTGCTTGATCTTCTGGCACTCGCCTTCATGAACCGGCACGAGGCTGGCGTGCTCGCCGGCGTCGACATCGATGCTGACGACCAAGGCATCGTCGACGGCCTGAGACGCGCGGGCCTGAAAAGCGGCGTGATCACCGCTGGCGACGGACCGGTGCTCGGTTTCGACAAATTGGGCGCGTTCTCGATCCTGCCACCGCCGCTCCAAAAGCGGACCGATGCTGCCGGCGCCGGCGACGCATTGGCCGGCGCGACGATCGCCGCCCTGCTGCGCGGCCTGACGCTGCGCGCGGCACTGTGCGAAGGCGTTGCCGTATCTATGCTCGCCGTCGAGAGCGCCGCCTTCACCAGCGCCGGCTTTGCCGAGGCGCTGGCGCTCGTGCCCGAGGCGCGGGACCTGGCGTGAAATGCGGCCCAGAATTGCCGAAGCATGACGCAGCCTATTTGCCGGCGCGCCGTCCTGCCTCGTAGGCGCGGCGCGCCCAGATCGCCATCTCGTCGGGGTCGTCGAAAGCGCTGTCGGGAACGCTCCAATAGGGCATCGACACCAGCTTTCCGTGGCGCGAGCCGGTATAGGTCCATTGCCGGCAGCCGGCCGCTTCGAAATCCGGGGCGCTTTCGGCGTCGGCCTTCAGCATCAATTCGCCACGGATGACAATGGCGACGATGACGCCATCGAAATAGATGCCCTTGCCGCCGAACAGCTTGCGGATGCTGACCGGGCCGAGGCCTTCGAAAAGCTCTTCTATGCGCTCGTTGTCCATGGCGCGATCATGTCACCGGGATTTCCCCTTGTCATCGCCGCTACCGGCACCATCCTGACAAGTTCAGAATCAGTTTCATCGGAGTTTTTCATGCCGCTTCTGCTCAAAGGGTCCTGCCGGTGCAATGCCGTGCGTTTCGAGGTGGAAAGCCACACGCCGGTGCCGTTCATGCTGTGCTACTGCTCGATCTGCCGCAAGCAGCAGGGCGGCGGCGGTTTCGCCATCAATCTCGGCGCCGATTACGAGACGCTGAAAATCGAGGGCAAGCGCCATCTCGGCGTCTACCGGGCCGAGATCGAGGACGACGAGCACCCGCAACGCGAGATCTCGACGGGCGAACGGAACTTCTGCACGAAATGCGGGACGGCACTCTGGCTCTACGATCCAACCTGGCCGGAGCTGGTGCATCCGTTTGCCTCGGCAATCGACACAAACCTGCCGAAGCCGCCGGAGAAGGTGCATCTGATGCTGAAATACAAGGCGAACTGGGTCGAGCCCGATATCGGCAAGGGCGACAAGGTCTTCGATGTCTACCCGGAAGAGTCGATCGCCGACTGGCACAAACGAACCGGGATGTGGGTGGATTAGCGTTTCTTCTCCCCGTTCGCTATCGCGTATGGGCACCCCCCCCCCCCCCCGGATTCCCAACCTAATTGCCAAGGGAAATTCGGGGCAATCCGACCTCTCCCCGAGGGGAGAGGAAGTCGCCAGCGCTGGCGCCAGCCTCTTCTCCCCATCGGGGAGAAGGTGGCCCGAAGGGCCGGATGAGGGGGCCTCCCCGTATGCGATTGCCGCCGGGAACGGCGAAGGAAAAGCCTTAGGCCGAAGCGCGCGCCTCGGCCAGTGCCTTCAGATCGGCGGGCTTCAATTCGACCGATTCGCCGCAGCCGCAGGCCGAGCTCTGGTTCGGGTTGCGGAAGGTGAAGCCGGTGCGCAGCGTCGTCTGCTCGAAATCCATCTCGGTGCCGAACAGGAAAAGCGCTGCCTCAGGCGCGACATAGACGTGGGCGCCGTCGCGCTCGATATGATCGTCCTTGGTGTTGGGCTCGGTCACCAGGTCGACCGTATATTCCATGCCGGCGCAGCCGCCCTTCTTGATGCCGAGGCGAATGCCATGCGCATTCTCACGGGTCGCGACGATCTCGCGCACCCGGTCGGCAGCCTTTTCGGTCATCGTGATGACGGCAAAGCGTCCCATTCTTTCCTTCTCCATTGCGCGCAGGTTCAAGGTCTGCCGAATGATTCCTCACCTAAAATGGTGAAGTTTTGTACCCGGCGCAAGTGCGCCAGCCTTTGGCTGGTCGGATGCTAGTACCACCCCACCGCTACCTGTGCCTCTTCCGACATGCGGTCGGGCGACCAAGGCGGGTCGAAGGTCATGTTGACCTCGACGCCGGAAACGCCTTCGACGGCGCCGACGGCGTTTTCGACCCAGCCCGGCATTTCACCGGCCACCGGGCAGCCCGGCGCGGTCAGCGTCATGTCGATCTTGACCGAGCGGTCGTCCTCGATGTCGATCTTGTAGACGAGGCCGAGCTCGTAGATGTCGGCCGGGATTTCGGGGTCATAGACCGTCTTCAGCGCCGAGACGATGTCGTCTGTCAGCCGCGCCAATTCGTCGGCGGGGATTGTCGATCCGGAAACCGCCGCATTGGTCGTCGTTTCCGAATTGGTCTCGGCGGTGTGGCTGGCATCATCCATGGTCGTCACCCGAAGAACTTTCGCGCCTTTTCCAGCGCATCGGCCAAAGCATCGACTTCGGCCCTGGTATTGTACATGCCGAACGACGCCCTGCATGTGGATGTTACGCCGAAGCGTTTCAACAGCGGCTGGGCACAATGCGTGCCGGCGCGCACCGCCACGCCCTGCCGGTCGATGACCATCGACACATCATGCGCGTGGATGCCCTGCAGCTCGAACGAGATGATGGCGCCCTTGCCAGGCGCATCGCCGAAGATGCGCAGCGAGTTGATGGCGCGCAGTTTTTCATGCGCATAGTCCTTCAGATCGGCCTCATGGGCGGCGATGCGCTCGCGTCCGATCTTTTCCATGTATTCCAGCGCCGCACCCAGCCCGATCGCCTGGACGATCGGCGGCGTGCCGGCCTCGAAACGGTGCGGCGGGTCGTTGTAGGTGACGATGTCTTGCGTCACCTCCTCGATCATTTCGCCGCCGCCCATGAACGGGCGCATCCGCTCCAGAATATCCTTCTTGCCGTAGAGCACGCCGATGCCCGACGGGCCATAGACCTTGTGGCCGGTGAAGACGAAGAAATCGCAGTCGAGATCCTGCACGTCGATCGGCATATGCACGGCGCTCTGGCTGCCGTCGACCAGCACCGGAATGCCGCGGGCGTGCGCAATGCGCACGATCTCCTTGATCGGCGTGACCGTGCCCAGCGCATTTGACATATGGGTAATGGCAACCAGCTTGGTGCGGTCGGTCAGCCGTTTTTCGAATTCCTCGATGTGGAAGACGCCGAGATCGTCGACCGGCACCCAAACCAGTTTTGCGCCCTGCCGCTCGCGGATGAAATGCCACGGCACGATGTTGGAGTGGTGCTCCATGATCGACAGCACGATCTCGTCGCCTTCGCCGATATTGGGCATGCCGAAGCCATAGGCGACGGTGTTGATCGCCGCCGTGGTGTTCGAGGTGAAGACGATGTTGTCGGTGCTCGGCGCGTTGAGAAATCTCTGTACTATCTTGCGCGCGTTCTCATAGGCGTCGGTCGCGGCGTTCGACAGGAAATGCAGGCCGCGATGGACGTTGGCGTATTCCTGGGAATAGGCGTGCTGGATGGCGTCGAGCACAGCCTGCGGCTTCTGCGCCGAGGCGCCATTGTCGAGATAGACCAGCGGTTTGCCGTAGACTTGCCGCGACAGGATCGGGAAGTCGCGGCGGATCGCCTCGACGTCGTAGGGAATGTTTTCGACTTTCTGGTCCATCACAAGCTCTCTCGAGGCATCGCCTCATTCCGTCCAGCACCCCTCGGCCAATTCTACCCGTGCGTCAAAAACCAATCGTCGAGCCGTCGTTCCAGCGCCTCGACGATGGCCTCGTCGTCCAGTTCCTCGATCACTTCGGCGACGAAGGCCTTGACCAGCAGGCCGCGCGCGGTCTTCTCGTCGATGCCGCGCGCCATCAGGTAGAACAGATGGCTGTGGTCGATCTCGGTGACGGTCGCGCCATGGCCGCAAACGACGTCGTCGGCGAAGATTTCAAGCTCCGGCTTGGTCGAAAACTCACCGTCGTCCGACAACAGCAGCGTGTTGCAGGCCATCTTGGCGTTGGTCTTCTGCGCATATTGGTGGACGTTGATACGACCCTGGAAGACGCCGCGCGCCTTGCCGGTCACCACGTTGCGGATGACTTCGGTCGAGGCGGTGTGCGGCACGGCATGGTCGAGCACCATGGTGACGTCGGTATGGGTGTCGCCGGCCAAAAGATTGATGCCGCGCAGCGTGAAGTCGGCGCCCTCGCCGGTCGTCCTCACGACGACCTCCTGGCGCACCAGCTTGCCGCCGGCATTCATGACGAACAGCGTCAGTTTCGAATTCTTGCCGAGATGCGCCTTGAACTGGGCGAGATGTGTTGCCGTATCCGGCTGCTCCTGCACGATGAGCCATGTCACTTCGGCGCCCTCGCCAAGCACAAGCTGGCTGACCGAGCTGACCAGCGCCGCCCCCTCGCCCGCCTGGCGCTCGACGATGACAGCCTTGGCGCCGGCACCGACGCGGACGGCCAGGCGTACATGCGTCTGTCCACCGGCCTGCAAATTCTGCAGCTCAAGCGGCTTTTCCAGTTCGGCACCGTCGGCGATGTCGACGAAATAGCCGTCGGCGACAAAGGCGGTGTTCAGCGCGCCGATCGCGTCATCGGTGCCATAGGGATCCAACCCCGGCGCGATGCTGCCGTCGGTCAGCTTCTCCGACAGGCGCTGTACGGCGACGCCTTCGATATCGGGCAGTTTCGCGCTCGAAACCCCGTTCAGGACCGGCAAAACCGAGGAGTCTTCGACGATCGGCGCAATGGCTTTCGCGACCGCTGCCGGATCGAAGTCCGGCACCGAGGTCAGCAGCCGGCGCAGGTCCGTATAATGCCAGGATTCGATGCGCCGCGTCGGCAGGCCGCCCTTGATCGCCTCGATGGCGTCGTCGCGCTTCAGCATCACCGCGCCGTCGCCGGGCAGCAGCGACAGCCGCTCGCCAAAGGCGTCGATCAGCGCCGTTTCGGCCAATGTTCGCTGGGGTGTCGTGTGCATGTTCATCAGTATCGCCTTGTTTGGCTTGCCTTCCGGGCCTGCTGGCATCTCACGCGGCTTGCCCGATCACGCCGGCATAGCCATTGGCCTCGAGATCGAGCGCCAGCGACTTGTCGCCCGACTTGATGACCTGCCCCCTGTAGAGCACGTGCACCGTATCCGGCACGATGTATTGGAGCAGGCGCTGGTAGTGGGTGATGACGACGATGGCCCGGTCCGGCGAGCGCAGCGTGTTGACGCCGTCCGCGACGATCTTCAGCGCGTCGATATCGAGGCCGGAATCGGTCTCGTCGAGGACGCACAGTTTCGGCTCGAGCAGCTTCATCTGCAGGATCTCGGCGCGCTTCTTCTCGCCGCCGGAAAAGCCGACATTGAGCGGCCGCTTCAGCATCGCTATATCCATGTTGAGCGAGGCCGCTGCTTCCTTCACGCGCTTGAGGAATTCCGGGATCTTCAGCGGTTCCTCGCCGCGCGCCTTGCGCTGCTCGTTCATCGCCACTTTCAAAAATTCCATCGTCGCCACGCCCGGTATCTCCATCGGATACTGGAAGGCGAGGAAGATGCCGGCGGTTGCGCGCTCGGCCGGATCCATTTCGAGGATCGACTGGCCGTCATAGAGGATATCGCCCTCGGTGACCTCATAGTCCTCGCGGCCGGCGAGGATATAGGACAGCGTTGACTTTCCCGAGCCGTTGGGACCCATGATAGCGGCAACCTCGCCGGCCCTGACCGTCAGGTTCAGGCCGCGGATGATCTCGGTGCCGTCATCGACGATGCGGGCGTGCAGGTTTTTTATCTCAAGCATTTTTTCTTTTTCCTGAAAATTCTTATCCGGTCAGCCGACCGAGCCCTCGAGGCTGATGCCGATCAGCTTCTGCGCCTCGACCGCGAATTCCATCGGCAGCTGCTGGATCACGTCCTTGACGAAGCCGTTGACGATCAGCGCGATCGCCTCTTCTTCCGGGATGCCGCGCTGCATGACGTAGAACTTCTGGTCGTCGGAAATCTTCGAGGTGGTCGCCTCATGCTCGAACTGCGCCGTCGAATTCTTGGCTTCCATGTAGGGCACGGTGTGTGCGCCGCACTGGTCGCCGATCAGCAGGGAATCGCAATTGGTGAAGTTGCGGGCGTTGGTCGCCTTGCGGTGCGCCGAGACCTGGCCGCGATAGGTGTTCTGCGAGAAGCCGGCGGCAATGCCCTTGGAGATGATGCGGCTCGACGTGTTCTTGCCGAGATGGATCATCTTGGTGCCGCTGTCGACCTGCTGGTAGCCGTTCGACACGGCGATCGAATAGAACTCGCCGCTGGAATCGTCGCCGCGCAGGATGCAGCTCGGATATTTCCAGGTGATGGCCGAGCCGGTCTCGACCTGCGTCCACGAAATCTTCGAGCGATGGCCGCGGCAGTCGCCACGCTTGGTGACGAAATTATAGATGCCGCCCTTGCCTTCGGCATCGCCGGGATACCAGTTCTGCACCGTCGAATATTTGATCTCGGCATCGTCGAGCGCGACCAGTTCGACCACCGCGGCATGAAGCTGGTTCTCGTCGCGTTGCGGCGCCGTGCAGCCTTCGAGATAGGAGACGTAAGCCCCCTCCTCGGCGATGATCAGCGTGCGCTCGAACTGGCCGGTGTTCTTCTCGTTCATGCGGAAATAGGTCGACAGTTCCATCGGGCAGCGTACGCCCTTGGGCACGAAGACGAAGGAGCCGTCGGTGAAGACGGCCGAATTCAGCGTTGCGTAGAAATTGTCGGAGGTCGGCACGACCGACCCGAGATATTTCTTGACCAGTTCCGGATGCTCGCGGATCGCTTCCGAGATCGAGCAGAAGATGACGCCGGCCTGCGCCAACTCCTTCTTGAAGGTGGTGACGACGGAGACCGAATCGAACACCGCGTCGACAGCGACGCGGCCCGACTTGTAGACATTGTCGCTGGCTTCTTCGAGCTCCGAGGCATCGGTCTTCTGCACGCCGGCGAGGATTTCCTGCTCCCTGAGCGGAATGCCGAGCTTCTCGTAGACCTTCAGCAGTTCGGGATCGACGTCGCTGAGCGAGGTCGGTCCGGGCGTGCTCTTGGGCGCCGCGTAATAGTAGAGGTCCTGAAAATCGATCTTGGGATAGTGGACGCGCGCCCATTTCGGCTCGTCCAGCGTCAGCCAGCGGCGATAGGCTTCCAGGCGCCATTCCAGCATCCAGGACGGCTCGTCCTTCTTCGCCGAAATGAAGCGGATAATGTCTTCGCTCAGGCCCTTGGGGGCCTTGTCCATCGCGATTTCGGTCTGGAATCCGTATTTATACTGGTCGACATCGATCTTTCGAACTCGATCGATCGTCTCCTGCACAGCAGGCATCAGCGTTCTCCATCCACGCCGGGGTCAAGGCCCGGCAGTTTTCAAACTATGGCACCGCAAGCGAGCACCCCTGGGCACCCGAAGTGGCGTAAGTTTTATATAGTGCGTTCATGCCGGAAATTCACCCGGCCAAATGCGAACGCACGGCTCTACCAGGCCGTAAGGCCCAAATGTCACGTTGCCGCGCTCAGGCGGCCTTTTCCCTGTTTGCCCGCCGCGCGACGATCGTCGCCAGCGCCGAACGGAACAGCTCGATATCTTCAGCGCCGGTCGCGTGACCTATCGACACGCGCAACGCGCCAAGGCTGTCGCCACGACCCATGGCCTTCAGCACGTGGCTCGGCCCGACCTTGCCCGATGAACAGGCCGATCCAGCCGACAGCGCCACGCCGGCCAGGTCGAAGGCGATCTGCGCCGTCTCGGCCTTGATGCCGGCAATAGCGAAGAATGTGGTGTTGGCAAGCCTTGGCGCGCCGGTCCCAAAGAATTCGGCATCCGGAACCAGCGTTTTCACGATCGCCTCGATTTCGTCGCGACGTTGCCGCACCGCATCGATCGTTTGCAAGCCGGCAAGCGCCTCACGCGCCGCCGCGCCAAACCCGGCAATCGCCGCCAGGTTTTCGGTGCCGCCGCGATGGCCCTTTTCCTGGCCGCCGCCGCTGACCAGCGGCTTCGGCATCATCAAGTCCGACGCCGCGACAATGGCACCGACGCCCTTGGGGCCGCCGATCTTGTGCGACGAGAGAATCAAATAGTCAGCGTAACCCGCTGACATATCGAGCGGAATGCGGCCGGCCGCCTGCACCGCATCGACAACCAGGATGCCACCCGCCGCCTTGACAATTTCGGCAATGCGGCCAACCGGCTGGATCACGCCGGTCTCGTTGTTGGCGGCGTGGATGGCTACCAGCGGCAAGCCGTCGGCCTTGTCATGCGCACCGAGCGCTGCCGCCAAGGCGTCGAACCTGACGATGCCATCGACGTCGACGCCGATCCGCGTCACCTGCGCCGCAGGGAAGCGCCCGCCATTCAGCAGGCAGGGATGATCGGCCTCGGACACGTAAAGCCGGCTCATGCGGACGGCGCCGCGCCCCATATGCCAATCCGGGGTCAGCAGCGTCGAGGCCGCTTCCGTAGCGCCGGAGGTGAACACGACATGCTCGGCTTTGGCGCTGACCAGTCGCGCCACCTCGCGCCTGGCATCCTCGATCAGCCGCCGTGCAGCGCGGCCCTCGGCATGGACCGAGGACGGGTTGGCGGCGACGTCGAGCGCAGCGACCACGGCCGCACGCGCCGAGGCAAGCAGCGGCACGCTGGCGTTGTAGTCGAGATAGGCGCGTGCTCCGGCCATTTCCGTCCAACTGGTCCCTTCAAAAGCCGTTCCGCGAAGATAGCGCGTTATTTCCTTGAAATTGCAAGGCAAGACGTCCTATTTACGCGGCTTGCGGCGCGGGTGGCCGAGCCACAATTTTTTGGCCGCCCAGTTTTGAACAATTCTAAACTAGCTTCTAGAAAGACGCTCGCCCTGCGTCAAGGCCTAGGGAAGCCTGGGGCCTAGGGAAGATTGGGGCCTAGGGAAGACTGGGGCCAGAGGAAGAGTTGTTCCGGGCGCCGCGCAATTTATGCCAAGTGGAGTATTTCATGCCTGAGGTCATTTTCACCGGTCCGGCCGGCCGCCTGGAGGGTCGCTATCAGCCCTCGAAGGAAAAGAGCGCGCCGATTGCCATCGTCCTGCACCCGCACCCCCAGTTCGGCGGTACGATGAACAACAAGATCGTCTACGACCTCTTCTACATGTTCCAGAAGCGCAATTTCACCACGCTGCGCTTCAATTTCCGCGGCATCGGCCGCAGCCAGGGCGAATTCGACCACGGCACCGGCGAGTTGTCCGACGCTGCCGCGGCGCTCGACTGGGTGCAGTCGCTTCATCCGGATTCCAAGAGCTGCTGGGTTGCGGGCTATTCGTTCGGCTCGTGGATCGGCATGCAGCTTCTGATGCGCCGGCCCGAGATCGAAGGCTTCATCTCGATCGCGCCGCAGCCCAATACCTATGATTTCTCGTTCCTGGCACCCTGCCCGTCGTCCGGCCTGATCATCCACGGTGACGCCGACAAGGTCGCGCCGCCCAAGGACGTGCAGGGCCTGGTCGACAAGCTGCACACGCAAAAGGGCATTACCATCACCCAGAAGACCTTGCCCGGCGCCAACCATTTCTTTGCCAACCATGCGGAGCTTTTGATCGAGGAATGCGCGGACTATCTCGATCGCCGGCTGGCCGGGGAATTGTCCGACCCACGGCCGAAGCGGCTGAGATAGTCGGCGATGTACCAACCGCCTCACTTCCAGGAAACACGGCCGGACGTCCTGCACGGGCTGATCCGGGCGCATCCGCTTGGCCTGCTGGTGTCGAACGGCACCGAGGGGCCGGTCGCCAACGCAATTCCCTTTCTTCTAGACGCCGATGTGCCGCCGAACGGCAGGCTGCGCGCCCATTTGGCCAAGGCCAATCCGCAATGGCGGCTTTTGGCCGACAATCCCCTGGCGCCGGTGCTGGTCGTCTTCCAGGGCGCCGATGCCTATGTGACGCCGTCCTGGTATGAGACCAAGCGTGAAACCGGCAAGGTGGTACCGACCTGGAACTACGCCATCGTCCAGGTGCGCGGCATCGTCAAGGTGATCGAAGACCAGGATTGGTTGGCCGAGCAGATTTCCGATCTGACGATGTCGCAGGAGGGCAATCGCGCGGCGCCGTGGGCGGTGACCGATGCGCCGGCTCCCTTCATCCAGTCCCAGATCAAGGGCATTGTCGGCCTGGAGATCGCGATCACCGAAATCAGCGGCAAATGGAAAGTCAGCCAGAACCGGCCGGCCGCCGACCGCGTCGGCGTCGCCGAGGGGCTCGAGAGCGAGACCGTCAACTCGGCCGATATGATCGAACTGGTAAGGTCCTACGGCGGGCTGGACGGCAAGTAATCTCGATCGGCTTAGGCCGGTTGCGGGCTCAATCGACCTTGGTCATCGCCGCCTTGCGCTCGTTGGCGATCAGCCAGAGATTGCGGATATAGATCAACAGGCCCATGGCCTGGCCGGCGATGAACACCGGATCCTGACGCTGGATGGCGTAGATCAGCAGCAGGCCGCCGCCGAACAGCGAAAAAAACCAGAAGGCGATCGGCACGACACTGCGCTTGGCCTTTTCCGACGCCACCCACTGCACCAGAAAGCGCATGGTGAAGAAGAACTGGGCGACGAAGCCGAGCAGGACCCAGGCATCGAATTGCTTGACGAAAACATCGTGAAGCCAGGTCGCCAATTCCTGAAGCACGTTACCCATGCCTGATTTCCTCTACTTTGGGCATTCTGCGGCGCCTGCGGCGCAGCCACCAGACGCCGGCAAGATCGAGCACGCCCTGCAGGCCGCGATCGAAGATGCCGTAATTCGATTTGCCGTGGCGGCGGGAGCGGTCGACGACGTCGCAATGGACGACGCGGTAGCCCTCCTGGATGACCAGCGCCGGAACAAAGCGGTGGGTGCCGTCGAAGAACGGCAATTTCCTCAAAATATCGGTATGGATCGCCTTGAGGCCGCAGCCGGTATCCCGCGTCTCGTCGTGCAGGATGGCCTTTCTCAGCCCGTTGGCGAAACGCGACGCCAGCTGCTTGATCTTGCTGTCGCGGCGCTTCAGACGCTGTCCCTGCGCAGCCCCGACGTCGGGACCAGCCTGCCGGAGCGCGTCGATCAACACTGGGATATAGCCGGGGTCGTTCTGGCCGTCGCCGTCGATGGTGGCGACGATATCGCCGCGCGCTGCCCAGGCGCCCGAGCGTACCGAGAGCGACTGGCCGGCGGATTTCGCATGCCTGAGATGGCGCAGCGGAAACGCGCGAAGCGCTGCCTGAGCGGCAAGGACCGAAGGCGTGTCGTCGGTCGAGCCATCGTCGACGACGATGACCTCGAAGTCGCGGCCGGCCATGGCAGCGCCGATCTCGTCGAGCAGAAGCGGCAGGTTCGCCGCCTCGTTCCGGCAAGGAATGACGATGGATATCTCCGGCATCTCGACTCTGTCACAGGATATGGCATTCGATCGATGCCGCGCGGTCCAGCGGATGAGCCCCGCTGGTGCGGCGCCTCATTACGCCAGCCGAAACGAGGACGCAAGCAGGCGCGCCGGAAGTGTAGGATGATCGCTTCAGGTTTGGATGGCCTCCCACGTTACCCGTTCCGGGGAGAGCCGCTTGTCTCGCGACGCGCGGCTCTCCCTTCTCCCCTTGTGGACCTGTTGCGCAGTCATGAGCAAAAGCTTGCGGCGGCGGGGTTGCGGCGGTTGTTCGCTTGTTTGCGGGGGA
>NZ_JAMYKY010000017.1:0-123980 GCF_040317695.1 Mesorhizobium sp. M1403
ATCGCCCCCACGGCAGCCTAAAGTCAAAAACACCTATCAGTCGCCTCGCTCTAACCGAGGACAACCTGTTGAGGCTCCACACCTAAGCTGCAATGGGCTATTGAGACGCTAGGGCCGATAGAGCAGTCCCAGCCGATTACCACGTCCGGACCCAGCACCACATGGGCGCCTATTGTGGTGCCGGCTCCGATGAACACCCGATCTCCGATGACAACACCAGGATCGAGCACGACGCCGGCGCCGATCTGCGCCAATGGATGCACAAAACATCCCCCGGTGACATCAGGGCTGCCCAAAAGCGGCGCGGCTCGCAATGCCTCGGGGTGTAGCCGGGCAAGCACCTTGGCATAAACAAGGCGGGGGTCCCGGACGGTGATGGGAACCGTGCCAGGCGGCACCAGATGGGCGAAGCGCTCCGTGACAAAGCAAGCGCCGGCCTTGGTGGTGCGCAAGGCGTTCGTGTAGCGTGCATGATCAATGTACGCGATATGCCACGACCGTGCCGTCTCAAGGCTCGCCCCGCTCTGCAGAAGCATGTCTGGATTGGCAGCTGCGGGCAGCAGCACTCCCGCCTCTTTGGCGAGTTCGGCTAAAGCTAATCCGCTCGGCTGAAAGATCGGCGGCACGGTCAGGCTCGGTTCATGGCAGGACTGGTTTGGTTTGATTTGCATTCATCAAAGTGTCGGTCGGCCTGTCGGGGGGCAGGGGAGTGCAGGCCGACCGACTTACCGCGGGTCCGCATGCGGACGACGCAGTCCATAAATCCGGATGCCCGGCGATGGAGTTGGTCGATACAAATTCTACTCTAGCTCTGCGGGCGAGCTGGCTTGTCCGTCCAGGACGGCGGCAAACCGAGTTGCCCGCCTGCGAAATCCTTCAGGCCGGGCGACCGACCGAACCTTTCGCAAGCCTGATATTTGGGTTTGCCGCCGAGCCCGGATTTCAGCTTCTGATAAGACGGAAGCTTCGGGAAGCCAAATTTGAATGGTGTTTTGCCCGTGACAAGCATCTTGGAAAAGTCACTTCCGAAACTCTCCGCCAGAGAGTAGGCATCGCCAATCTGTGACATCCGCGCGCCTGTTGTCACGAAATTCGCGCCCTTCGACCACACCATGGCAGCCGCCTGTTTTCCATCCTTCGTGGTCGCCTCGGCCTCGACGGCAAGCCCGCCCAGTCCTAACGGAATCCTCGGGACAGGGACGGAGGAGGACGCGAACGAAGCCCCAATCGACGCCGCGGTCGACAGGCCGGCGACTGTGGCGTTCGTTGGCACAATGCGGGTGACCGTCGCATGAACAACCAGATCGGCGCTTTCTCTGTCGTCCGTGACTACGAAGCGATCGCTGACGCCAACGCAGAGCGCACGGCTAACTACGGTTGCCACCAAGGCCTGATCGGCGGGCTTTATGGAGGATTGCGCTGCGGTTGGCGAAACCAGCGTAGGCTCAATGTACACTGTTTTGCTTACGTTGAGATCCTCGGGGACAGCCTTGTACTCTGCCTTTCTTATTCGCCCGTCGACCTTGGTGAGACCGTCATAGGAGGCCAGCGAGTTGTCCGGCTGGAGTGGCACCGAGGTGCAGCCGGCAACTGCCGATACAAGCAGCGACGGCAGAAGCGCGGCGCCGATCGATCTATGCTGCAGCCGACCGGCAGCCTGGTTTGTATGGAAATTTGGCACTTCGTTCTCCTGTTGGGGCTTGGGGAATGGAGGGAGGCAGGCGGGTGGCTACTGCATCTGTTTCGCTGGCTGATCGGCAGCAACCTTGTCGGTGAACACGGGCCTGTCTTGCCACAGGCTGCCACGAGCCATTTTTGTGTATCCCAGGTTGTAGACGGCGCGCATGTAGTCCGTGTTGAACGGATCGGTCATGCTGTAGGGGAGCTGCTTGTCGATCGAAGCCACGCGAAATCGAATGCCGTTCTTTTGGGCGTAGACGTAAGTGGCCAGCAGCGCACTGCGGGTCTGTGACTTGACAAGGGTGGAATTCGCCCTGGCCATGACAGAAAACGTATTGTTCGTTGTCGTGGTAAATTCTGGCATGAGCGCATTGTTGATGATGATGTACATGTTGAACTTGAGGTTCTTAGGCAGGACGCTTTTGTCCGAATTGGCTATCCACCCCTCCGGGATCGTCAGGATCTGGGTCGCTGAACCGCCGTCGGAGTGCATTTCTTCAAACGCCTCCCCTCCAGCTTCGGCGCGGATGAGCACGGCCGGATAAATGCCGGGGATACTTGCCGAGGCGATGAGTATGTCCTGGAAGAGTTTCAGCGAACCGGGCCGCCCGCTGCTGGCGATGGCGCCCATGTTCCAGATCACCGCTCTTTGGGAATCGAGGTTGGAGGTCAAAACAAGCAGTCGTCGCCCCTTGCGGTGCTCAGCCGCGATTTTTTTCAGTATGTCTCGCGTCAAATAGCGCTCGACCATTTTGCGAAGCGGCTCCTGTTTCAGGAGACTTGCTCCGAAGAGGCCTTTCGGTAGGAAATCCGCATCGACCAACTCCTTGGCGACACCGCTTGTATAGAGATCCACGAGGGGCTGGTCGTAGGCCGAGCCTAGGAAGGCGTAAGGCGCAATTAGCGCGCCCGTGCTGACACCGCTGACCATCTCGAATTCCGGCCGCTGTCCATTGTCCGACCAAGCCTTGAGCGCGCCGACGCTGAATCCGCCTGCGCCACCGCCGCTCGACAGGACGAGGTAGTTGATTTCCTTGTGTCTCGGGATGGGCAACCAGGTTTGCGCGTCGCGCAGTTTCCGGGCCGAATCTGCATAAATACGAATGTCGCTGAACCCTTGGATGCTGGCTACCGTCGCAGCCTTTGGCCCGTAAACAATGCGGTCCGGCGCCAAACAGCCCGCAAGGAAGGCCAGCAGGACGATGGCCACCAGTCGATGCATGTCTACCGCCTTGTCCCGGGCCATCGCCGGAAGGAACCATCAAGGTCTCCACCGGCGGTCGGCATACCCGCGACCGCTGTTCGCAATCGCGTCTGGCGGCATTAATCCCGATTTGTCGTTGCCGTGGGTTTTGTATTGTTAAGAGTTGTTTCGCCCTGCAATCCTCGCCGGCAAACGCTCTGCGCTTAAGAAGCCGCGCCGCCGAGTCGAAGGCCGCGGCCGTCAATGGTTTGACTTTTTGAAGGAACGGGCTCGGCGAAGATCGTCGCACAATGTGCCAATGCCGGGCTGGTACCGCATCTTGCGGTCGGCGGAAGCTATGCGGATGCTTCCCCGGCCGACCTTAGCACCGACTGAGCTGGTGCTGATGGCGGACGTTTCGGCGCTGCCGGTTTGGCTCTTGTTCGTTTTGGTTGACTGGAAAGCGCGCCCTTTCCCCACAGGCCGTTCCCGACGACGCTTACGCCAACACCCGGATCAGATCGGCAGAGATCTTCTCCGCCAACATGATCGTGGGCGCGTTAAGATTCGCCGTAGGGATCGTGGGGAAGATCGATGCGTCCACCACCCTCAGATTGTCGAACCCGTGCACTTTTCCGGACGAGTCCACAACACTCCCCTCTCCCCTCCCCATACGCAACGTGCACGAAGGATGATAGCTGGATTTCGCGACCCGTTTTGCCCAGGACAGCAACGTCTTATCGGTGCGACAGGCGACCTGTTCCCCGACCTCGCCCTTGAGCTTGGTCACCATGCTGGGCTGGTTCATCAAGTCGCGCAGCTGCCTGAGCGCGACAACCGCCAGCTTCCTGTCATGCTCTGTTCGTAGGTAGTTGAACCGAAAGGCCGGGGGAGCAAAAGGATCGGCGCTACTCAGCCAAACAAGACCCGTGCTTGTAGGCCGCTGAAGGCTGACAAAGCACTGAAACCCTGGGGCAATGCTGATTTCGCCGGCGCCGAAGCTCGATCGCGCCGCAAGACATTCTATCTGCCTATCTGCACATCGGGCCGGCTCACCGTCTGGTCGGACGATAGCATGGCTCCTACCTCGAAAAGACCTGAGGTCCCCGGGCCGCGCCGGGATAGTAGCCATTCCAGACCCGGCGTAAGTCCTCCACCAAAGGGCAGGGTTTGAGCGGCCGACTCGCGGGAATCCTTGACTTCATATTCAACACAGAAACAGATGTGATCGCTTAATCCCTGACCAACTGCCGGCAAGTGAGAGACGACCGGTATGTCTAGCTGTCGCAAATGGTCCGCATGTCCGACACCCGACAGCATGAGCAATTGCGGCGAGACTAATGCTCCTGCGCAGCAAATGGCCTCCTGATGGACCGGGATCGTGATGCGGGTGCGGTTTTTAACTACCTCGACCGCAACACAACGATGGCCCTGGAAAATGATGCGAACTACGCGCGCGTTGAGCAAGACATCCAGATTTGGCCGGACCGGCCGATTGTGGAGATAGGCGAAGGACGCACTCATTCGGCGCCCGTTGTCGATGTTGTGTTGGATGCGATGGACGCCGCTTAGATAAGCCGCGTTGTGGTCGTGATTCACGCCGTGACCTGCCTCCATGCCCGCGGCAAGAAAGGCCTGGAACAGAGGATTGTCGGCTTTGGAACGCTCAACCTGAATCGGGCCTTGGCCTCCCCTGAACCGGTTGTCGCCACCCTCGAAAGTCTCAGACATTTTGAAGAACGGCAGAACCTCATCGTAACTCCAACCCTGAACGCCATAGCTTGCCCAACTGTCGTAGTCTTTCCTGTTGCCGCGCGTCCAGTTCATGCGACCGATAGACGAAGAGCCTCCCAACACCTTGCCGCAGGGTTGATAGACGCCGACGTCCTGGCCCCTCCTCATCTCGGGCATACCGAAATATTTCCAGTTATACCGATCGCTTATCAACGGAAGACCTATGGCCGCAGGCATGCTTCCATCGGTCGACTGGTCGGACCCGCCCGCCTCAATGAGAAGGACCGTTCGGGCAGAATCCTCTGCCAACCGGCTGGCCACCACACTACCGGCCGAACCAGAGCCGATGACCACGTAGTCGTATCCTCCTTTCCTGGGGGACCGCACGACTTGGATCATCTGGGTTCCCTCGATCCATGGTTAAACGGCCTGGCAACCCTGCCCAACGGGGAAGGCCACCATCGCGTCGACGGTGCGCCTGAGCTGCTGCAGGATCAGGTTGTCTTCAGAGCGGCCAGCCGCTGACGTCCGCAGTTTGATGTGGGCTGGGTCGGCGGTGGATGGCTGACGACAAGCTCATCGTTCACTCCCGATCGCGTCCGATCTTCTGGCGATCCGGTAAACCTGCGCAGGCGGCGCGTTTGCGAAGACCCATTCCATAAACGTCGCCTCAAGCCCGATCCGGTCGAGAACGGTGTCAGGTACTGGGCACCGCCAGCCGTAAGTGAACTGATAGACGGCTCCTCCCGGCCGAAGAATGTGAAAAGCGCCGTACAGAATGGCGAACACACGCCAAGCCGGCATAGTAGAAAGCGGGAGGCTGCTGATCACCGTGCCTATTTTTTCCCCGTCAAAGGGATTGCATCGCCGCAACTCCGTTGCGTCGATATCCAGCAACGCGGCAGCGGGGAACTGCCGACGTAGCACGCGGGCAAGGGACGCAGCGTTTTCGACGAGCGCAATGCGCTGCTGAGGCACGCCGCGTATGATAAGCTGTCGGGTGAAGACACCGGTTCCGGGCCTAAGCTCAACCACCGGAGACTGCGCAGAACCTATTTCGCGAGTCATTGCCACTGCCAGAGCTCTCCCGGAAGGCACGAGCCAGGCCGTCCGGAAGGTATCCGACATCCAGGTTCGAAATAGAGTAGTAGGATCCAACATTGCGGAGCTCCGCATACCGACAGGCAATATTTGTTATCCGTAAGCCTAAGGCGGAAAACGCCGATCAGGCAGCAGAGTTAAGGGCTGGTGCTGGCCGGAAAGTGTCGAAGGGGTAGCGCGGGAGTTAGTACGGAAGTCCTAGAACCTATAGCCCGCCATGAGCATCCCTGAAGGCTGCACTGTTTTCCGAACAATCGGACTGTCCTTCGCGTCGCCCGTGAGGAAGCCAACCCCTGCCTGCCCGCGCACAAACCAGTTTTGCGATGCCATGTACGTTACCGAAGCTTCGATATCGAAGCGCTTATGCCCTGCACCTGCATCGTACTGCCGCAACCCCGATCTTGCCGACTGCAGAGCAGTCACCCCAAAGTAGCTTTGCATATGATTTTTGTCTGCGAAGGTCGCCGACACGCCCGCAGAGAGAATAAATGCGTTGTAGTGATGGGAAACGTTTGCGCCGATTTGACCAATCAGGCCGTCACTGCCCCCGAACGTCCTGTCGACAGATGTATAAATTTCCATCGGCCCCATTTCGTATGAGATCTGCGCTCCGACGACGCCGCCGCCGTCAATGTCACCGAGGCCTTTCAGGTGCTTGGAGTCCTTTTCCTTTCGCCCTCCGCCTATGTCATAGCCGCCCTTCACCGAGACCTTGAAACCGTTGGATTCTAGCACATCGATGCTCAGGCCGCCCGGATCAATGGTAAGACGACCAATGGTTGCGGAGATCATCGGTAGCGGGACGAGTTCGAACTCATCGGATCCTTCGTATTTTGGCGCGTACATAGCTCCGGCGGCAAGCATCACGTTCCAGTCGGCAAGCTTCACGTTCCAGTCGGCAAGCTTCTGGCGTATGGGGCCGTACCGTCTCTCGTCGACAGCATCCGCAGAGGGCACTGTTGCAGCCGCTTCATTCTCGAACGGTTCAGCTGCGCCTGCTTGGAACGGCAAAAAAGCCACTGCTGAGAGGCTCGTGGCGACAAGAGCATCCCGCGAGCGGGTTGAGCGAGACTTTGTGGCTGGCATGCGAATCGTCTCCTGGGGATGGTGGAGGTATTCAAAGACGGCAAAAGGGAAGCCCGACACAGTCGTACCTCCAGCGCACGCACTATCTCGGACTACGACATTGCTTTGGGTTTAGTGATGTTAAGACATGTTGCGGCTCGACCCGTCTGGGTTGCTATGGCGGGGTAACAATCGCGCGGCCTTCGCTCAGATCACGCACATCAGGAGCCAACTAAAAACTGTGCTTTAGACGAGTTGGCTCAGCAACTGTGCTACACCGGCAATCAGCCCCAACACCAACAGCAACAGCAAGGTATTCACCGACCATTTGATGACGAGGTACAAGGGGCGGTTCGTCGACTTCAGCGCCCTGGTGCCTGCTAGGAACGGCGCGAGCCCCGCAAAGACCCTGTTGGCGAAGCCACGATGGTCTTCCGGGGTATTAGGCACCACCGTGGCTCGTGTCAGGCCTTCGTAGAAGAAATTGAACACTGCACCCACCGGGTTCAAGGGCCTTTTGACATCGCACATGAGGATGAGGCGATCGCAGTCGGTATCGTTGCGCACGAAGTGCAGGTAGGTCTCATCGAACATGATGGCCTCGCCGTCGCGCCAACTCAACTTGCGGCCATCGACATTGATAAAGCAGGCGTCGGAGTTCGGGGTGACAAGACCGAGGTGGTAGCGCAGTGACACGGCGATCGGATCGGCATGCCGTGTCAGTTGCGCGCCCTTGGGAAGATAGGCAAACATCGCTCCATGGACGCTTGGCACGCTCTGGAGGATCTGGACCGTCTTGGGGCAAAGGCGTTTTGCTGAATGGTGCTCATATCCGTACCACTTAATGTAGAAGCGGCTCCAGCCGTACTTGAAGAACGTGCGGAAGCCGACGTCATAGGTTCCCGCCGTGCCCGGTCGTTTGGTGGCGTCGAAGTAGTTCTGGCGCAGCAGTTCAAGGCCTTCCTGGCGAATGGTGTGCCAGTTTTGACGCAGCACCTCGAGTTCAGGAAAATCGGCCGGGTCGAGAACAGCCCTTGATCCGTGCGGCAGCGTTGTCATGTACAAGGCACAATTCAACGGCGAAAAAATTGGCCATCCCTTGCGGATGTATTCAGACAGGCTTTCGTAGCGAACTTCACCCCGGAAGCGGTAGACGTACACGGTGCTCGCGGCCACTAGCGTGACCATGACGACAAGAATTAGCATGAGATTTGCCCAGAATGCGCCAGTTGCCGCGATGTTGAGATGCTTCCGTTGCGCCGACCCAAGTCAGACACTTCAGAATGTGTTCATCCGAGGCGCGCTCGCACGTTCGGATGGCGGCATTAGTCCAGATTCGTCGTTGCATTGGATTTTGTGTTGTTAAGAGTTGTTTTCGGTCCAGACGATTCATCACGGACGGTCGCCGGACGACCATCCGGCCGATGAGGGCCGGAGCCAAACCTTGCTCGAAATGATCTGCTATGCTGGGAGCGTGCTTGCTATGGCCGCTTCGGCCTACGACTTTCGCCTGACATCACTCGCTGCGCGGGGGATTCCAAGCTTCAACTTTCGCGTTCGACGAATGATCAGCTAAAACGAACGTTTGGCAGCTATCACGACTTCGTCGACTAGGTCTCGTCTCAGCAAATCGATGGGAATACTGCCCTCGAGGTAAGGTGAAGGGCGAACGAGCCATGACCACGCAAGCCTTGGCTGCTTTGCCAGCGCGAACACTTCAGGTATTCCGGCAACGGGTCTGCCGTCAACGAACTGGGCCAGCGGGAACACGTGCCGGCCGAGGCCCTTGCGCAATGCGATAACCTGGTTGCGTTTCTGCCAGCGGTGCAACGTCGATCTCGGAATCTGCAGATTTTCCTCGAGGTATGTTGGCCCGACAACCGCGCCTGCCCAGTCTTCAAGACGCATCGTGGCAACATCGGCGAGTCGCCATCGCGTCAAATAGGGTTCAGACTCTCGCCCCGCATTCACTCGCGCCAAATCGGCATTTGTTTGTTCAGACGGCCCTGTGCCCCTGGATACATTGTCACGAAGAAACTCCGTCTTGCGCCTGAATTCGGTTACGGGCTCGAAGTAGGTAACAGAGTCCGGTTCGCGCGTTGCGCCGCCGAGCTCGCTTTCGTTTCCCGAGCTTGCCACCGCACCTTCTATTACCTGCCTGACGTCCGTAGTCTCGTGATCATAGGTCACCATGCAACCCCAGCGATACGGGCTTGGGCCTCCGGGATGATCCGCGCAACGGAAACTGTCCGCGCTGATAACACCCGGAACCTTCATCACCTTGTCGCGATACAAATATGCGCGCTGATCATCATCGGACCCCATCAAGGCTTTAGTCAGGATGATCAGCTTACGAGAGCTCATAATCGGACCTCTATTGCGATTTAGGTGGAAACCTTTTTAAAATAACGGTCTCCATTGCTTTTTAAAGCAATAATTTGTTTGAATAGATTTAGAAATATTTTCTGATATTTCCATTCTTTTCGATTTTGATCGAGCGTTTCCACCATTGCCTCTCTGACCTAGAGCGCCTGAGATGCCGTTGCTTTGCGGCGATTGAACGAGAGGGCCGGGCCCTAGTCGAGTGCTACCGCGATCTGCCTTTTCTCTACTACCGCGCAGCGCCGGAAAGCTAATGCAGTCCGACGGTCATGCGAAAAGCCGGAAAGAAAACGGTCCGCGGCGCCCGCCGCGGACCAAGCCAGACCAGACGAAATCTAGAACGAGCGCTGCATGCGAAGGATACCGCCGACACCATCGGTCTTGGCGTGATACACGCTGGCACCCTTGTTGTAGTAATCGACTTCTGCCGTGGCCGTGAGGCCGGGGACGAGGTCGTAGGCAACGTTGGCAGCGACACCGAGGGTCTTGCCTTCGTCATACGAGGCCTGGAGGTTGAACGAAGTCTTCTCGTTGAACTTGTAGGTGCCACCACCCCAGACTGCCCACTCGCCATCCCATAGCTTGTAGAAGTTGTGAGCAGCATTCGAGTCCGAACCGTAGCCGCCGATAACAAACAGCGACAGTTCGTCGGTGGCGTTCACGTCCAAGCGAACTTTGCCCGCCACTTCTTCATAGTTGCTGTCATAGGCGATGACGCCAGTGACCGCGCCCCAGCCCTGCGTGTACTTCACGCCGCCAACGACATGCGGGACATAGCTGTCGATCGTCTCGGCGCCAGCGCCCTCTTCGAGCGAGACCACGGCCGAAAAGCCGTTGCCAGCGTCGAAGTAGTACTGGATGACGTTGGTGTCGAACGAGCCGTATGGGACGATCGTGTCGTCGATGACGTTGCCGGCGTAGCCGATGAACGTATCGAAGGCTGATTCGTCCTTACCGACGCGAAGACCACCGAGCTGCATCCAGGCGAAGTTCAGCGATACGTCCTTGTTACCTGCCTGCCAGCCAGCGCCGCCAACCAACGGGCCAGCACCATCCGGGTCAGCATAATCGCCGCTGCTGTTGCCGAAGTTGAACCGGGTCTCGGTGTAGGTCTTCAAGGTGCCCATCTCGGTTTCCTGACCGGTGTAGGTCCTCAGCGTGAAGCGGGCCTGCTTGTAGTAGGTGTCGTTTGTTTTGCCGGTTTTGAGATGATCCGGAACGTTCTGCGCGCCCTCCCGGTCACCGACGCCGACGTCGTAGCGGATGTAGCCGCCGATGCGCAGGCAGATTTCGGTGCCGGGGATGTAGAAATAGCCAGCGCCGTAGACGTCGCAAATCTTGACGTATTGAGCAGGTTCCGGCTCGGCAACGACGACGGCGTCGGCGGCGCGAGCACCGGAAACTGCGACCAGGGCCGCAGCTGAGCCGAGAAGCAGGCTCTTGATGTTCATTTTCTGACCTCCAGTGAAGTTAAAAGGGGCTGGCCAAGATCTTAGCCTCGATCCCCGTCCACGAAGCAGCGTGACGCGCCGCCTCTCCGCAAGGGATTATCGATGGGGTCGAATTGATCAATGGTATTTTGCGATCGTGTGACGACAATTACTAAGTATATGCACTCATGTTGCGTAAATATCACCTATTTCGGCACGACTTGTACTTATAATCCGCGTGGAACTGATGGCACATTTGCAACGTATGTTACGATTTTACATTTCATCGTGAAATACCCTTCTCCCGCAGCCAGTTCACGATGTTTGGTCGTTCGGGAGAAGGCCTCCTATGCAATCGCGTCCGTTAGCGCGCGGAAATATGCCCAATGAAGCAATTTCGATCGGGTCGGGCCCAGACAGGCGCTGGGCAGTTTGGCTGGCGAGGGAGCAGCCCGACAGTTGCGCAGTGACCGAGCGCGCCGGCCTCGGCATGAGGCAAGCTCACCGATCGCCGTGGCCATTTCGGTTGCCGATGGAACTTTTGACCGGAGCGAACCCGCCACGGTGGCCGGCAACAAAACTTCACCGACCGCCTTGGTTTTGTCCCGCTTTTGACATCGCCAGGATCTCGGCCGCGGCTACGTTCGAATGCGATAAAGACGGAGACCGTTTATGGTCCATGACGATCTAAAGCGGGCAGACATCCTGAAAGACCCACTCATAAGACAGATGATGCGTGCGGACCGGGTCTCTTTGAGAGAGATGAAGAAACTGCTTCAGGATGCGGCGGCGCGGTCGCACCGGTGTCATGGCAAGGACGAGCCCTTGCGGACGCAGGAGACGCCGCCCTCACCGCGATAAGACTTTGAACGCGGCTGTCAAACGTCACGCATCCTGCGTCCTGCTACGTGGTCGACTGCCTGCCCTTGGCGAGCGCCTGCCGCGTTGAAGCCTGTCGTTGCATCTCGTCAGTCTTGCTGTTTTTGAGCGGAACAACCTGCTCCGGCGGCAACGATATAGTTGCCCGTAGCCCATGCGGCGATATGTTCTCGAGCAACAGCGAGCCACCATGGCTCTTTGCGATCTCATCCGCGATCGAAAGGCCCAGACCAAAACCGCTGTTGGTATTCGAGGATCTGGCCTCATCTGCCTTGAAAAAAGGCTCTAGAGCCTTCTCGTGGAGACCTTCTGCAAGGCCGGGGCCATCGTCTTGCACAACAACGGACACTTTGCTTGGCGGGAAATTGGACAATTGGACATGCACGATCTTGCCGAATCTGACGGCATTTTCCACGATGTTGGTGACTGCCCGCGTCAGCCCTTTCTGCTTGCATGAATATCCGAATCTCTCGGGGCCGACGTAAATCACTGTGTGTCCAACATCGGAGAACCCGGCAACGATTGTCTTTATCAGGGCCGCAATATCAACTTTTCGAAGCGGCTCGTCGCGGGCCGTGCTGCTCAGATACTGGAGGCTTTCCTCGATCATCGCTGTCAATGTAGCGATATCGTCAAGCATCGCTTGTTTGGACGGGATCTCCTTTGATCGCTCCACGCGCATTCTTAGCCGCGTCAGTGGTGTTCTCAGGTCGTGGCTCACTGCGGTCAGCATCCGCGTGCGGTCATCAACCATCTTGCGAATTCCGCGCCGCATGTCGTTAAGTGCCGTTGCGAGGGTGCGAAGCTCCTTGGCGCCTGCGACAGTGAACAACTGCTCCTCGTTGCCGTCGAGGCGCAGGCTCTTTGCAGCCTCGGCGAAGCGGACGAGAGGCGACGTGATCACGCCGCCGATATAGAGGACCAGCAGAAGCATCGGCAGGATCAACATCAGAATCTTGGCAATGAGTTCGACAATCGTGCCGAACACGGCTGGATAGGTATCGGCGTCAGAGAACCGGACCAGGAGGCCGCGCTTGGCGTCGACACGCACCGCCAGGGCATTGTGTTCAGAATCCTGCGGAACAACCGTGGCCTCAAAGTCAGAGGGCAGCACGTCGCGGAGATCATCGGCGATGAATTGCATATTCCCTTGGTGGCTGCTTGCGACGTTAAGATCAGGCCACGGTAAAACGCTCATCTCCAGACCGGTGGGAGCGCTCGCGCGCAGCAGCTTCTCGGCGTCGGCATCGTCCGCGCTGTTTCTGAGTTGCTCTACGATCAATTCGATCTGCGTGCTTCTGACCGCCACCACTTGCTTGGCCTGGAAGATGTACGGCTCCGGCAAGAGCGCGACAACGCTAAGGAGCACTGCCGGAATAGGGATCGCGGCGAGCACGACGAACTGGAGCCGAATGGGCGCCCGTCTGAACCGACCGATCATATGGCTACCGAGACCTCCGGAGTGAAGATGTAGCCTCCCAGCCGCACTGTCTTGATGAAAGTGGGCTCCTTATAGTTCGGCTCTATCTTTTGCCGGATACGGCTCACATGCACATCAATGCTGCGCTCGACAGGTCCGGCAGCGCCAGCGTGGGTACGCGCAAGTATGTCGTGCCGGTTCATCACCTGGCGAGGATTCTCGCAGAACACAAGCAGCACATCGAATTCCGCCGTCGTAAGCGGCACATGCACACCGTCAACGTCAGTTAATTCGCGTGTGACAGGGTCGATGCGCCAGCCCGCGAACGTCATCGGGTCTTGGCTTGGCCTGACTTGGCTTGAATAAGACGAACGGCGCAACAGCGCCTTTATTCTCGCCAACAGCTCCCTGGAGCTGAACGGTTTTGTAACATAGTCGTCGGCACCCATTTCAAGCCCAACGACCCTGTCCACCTCTTTCGTCAGAGCGGTGAGCATAAGGATGGGCGTCGTATCGGATGCCCTGATCCTTCTGCAAATGCTAAAACCATCCTCTCCCGGCAGCATTCCGTCCAGCACAATAAGGTTGAACTCTCTCTTTTTTAAGACGCGGTCCATCTCCATCGCCGATCCGACCGTCTCGGCAGCATAACCAGCATCCTTCATCAACTCGATCAGCATGGTGGCTATATCCCGGTCATCCTCGACGACGAGGATTCGGGCTGAAGCTTGAGTTAGGACATTGTATCCGAGGCTATCCATAGGTTTGGCCATTTTCGTTGCCCTTTCCCTTCCGGAATAACACGCTGTACATGATGGCTGTCAGCAACAATTGTGTTTAGTTTTGTTGCTGCGCCCCCCACAGGCCGCCTCCGGGCCCGACAGCCGCTGCATCTACGGCCCATGAATGACGCGCACCGGTGCTTCCGGCGGGCCGCTCAGCCGCTGCGCCTTAGCAACTCTTAACAATACAAAACCCACGGCAATGACAAAACCGGACTAATGCCCCAGGCGCGATTGCGAAGAACATTCGCGAAATGTGCGGTGCTGCTGGTGGAGACTTAGATGTTTCCGCCGGGTGGCGGCCCCGGAACAAGGCGGTAGACATGCATCGACTAGTGGCCATCATCATGATGGCCTTTCTTGCTGGCTGTTTCGCGCCGGGCCGTAATGCCTGCCAATCGAAGGCCGCGATGAAGGCGGCCTATCGCAGGATTGTCGGTATGGGCGGTCTTGGAGCGTGCCTGATCGTGTCAGGCTGCACGACTGTGGCCAGCGTTCAGGAACCTGATTTGAAGATCGCGAATGCCTGGCACGCGACCTTTCCGCATGGCGGCCGGGCCGGCGATCTCGTGTCCTGGTGGTCCACGTTTTCCGATCCATCGCTGACGGCCCTCATTGCATCTGCGCAGGCGGAAAGCCCCAGTCTCGAGTCGGCCGCTGCAGAGATCGAGAGGGGGCGCGCCACGCTGACATCTACGCAGGCGAGCCTTTTTCCGGGGCTTGGCGGCTCGGGATCGCTCGCCCGCTCCGGCACCGGCGGCAACAAAGCCAACCAAGTTGCTGCCGCTACGACGGTGAGCGGCAGCCTCGACGCTTCTTGGGAAATCGATCTGTTCGGCAAGACTCGGCAGAGGAGCGAGGCTGCGCGGCTGCGGGTACACGAGCGCACCGCGGATTGGCACGATGCGCGCGTCTCACTCGCGGCGGAGGTGGCGGACTACTATATGCAGTACCGTGCCTGCCGGCAGCTGGAGCAAGTTTATACCACCGAACTCGCCTCGCAGCGCGAGACGATCCGGGCAATGGAAATGGCCGCAACCTCCGGCCTTACGTCGAGCGCCGACCTCGCGCTAGGGCGGGCGAGTGCTGCTACCTCGGCCTCGACACGGACCGCCCAGCGTGCCGAGTGCGAGGTTCTCGTCAAATCTCTCGCCCGCCTTATCGGCGGTGACGAGCCTCACGTCCGCGATATTCTGGCGATGGGCAAGCACGGGTTACCCACGCCGAGGACCCTCAAGCTATCCGCCGTGCCTGCCGACGCCTTGCGGCAGCGCCCCGACATCGACGCCCTTGAGCTCGAGGTCGCTGCATCGCTCGCCGAGATCGGCGCGGCAAAAGCCGATCTCCATCCGAGTCTCAGCCTCAGCGGCTCGGTCACGATCGACAGTTCATCGCTGATCGGAACCTCTCTGCCCTGGTCCTTCGGCCCGGCCATCTCGATCCCGCTCTTTGACGGTGGTTCGCGCCGGGCGGCAGTGGGCAGCGCGGCAGCCGCATATAAGGTGGCGGTGGCCGCCTACAAATCAGGTGTGCTGGACGCGGTCGCCGAAGTCGAGACCGCACTCGTGCGGATCGACAGTACGCGACGGCAGATCGGCGACGCCAGTGTCGCGGCGCGCAACTATCGCGCCTACTTCAAAGCCGTGGATTCGAACTGGAAGGCCGGTGGCGCAAGCCTGCTCGACCGCGAGGAAGCCCGGCGTTCGGCGCAGTCGGCGGAGGTCTCGCTCATCGAAATCCGTCGTGACTCCGTGCGCTATTGGATCGCCCTCTACAAGGCGCTGGGCGGCGGCTGGGATGCGAGCGCCTCCTCATCCAAGGACCTGCCGCAAACATCGAAAGAAAACCTGCTCTGATGCGATCTTCACCTCTTCTCCTCGCCGCTACCCTGAGCGGGATCCTTGTTTTCGCCGTAGAGCCCGCGCTCGCGCAACAGAACGAGGCGGCAGCGCTTACCGTCGCAGTGGCAAAGCCCGCGGAACGCCAGTGGCCTGAAACGATACCCGCCAGCGGCTGGCTGAAGCCCTGGCACGAGGCGGTCATCGCCGCGGAAATCGGCGGCCTGCGTGTGACCGATGTCCTTGCCGATGTCGGGTCGGTTGTCTCAAAGGATCAGCCCCTGGTTCGGCTGGCCGACGAAACGGTGCGGGCGGAACTGCGCAAGGAAGAGGCTGTCCTGGCAAGTGCCAAGGCGGACCTCGCAAAAGCCAGGGCTAGTGCGGACCGAGCACGCAAGGTGCAGGGAAGCGGTGCGCTTTCTGAGGAGAAGATCACTGAATACCTGATCGCCGAGCAGACTGCGATCGCGAGTGTCGAATCCGCCGAAGCCTCGCTGGAAAGCCAGAGGATCAAGCTTGCTCAGACGACCATTATGGCCCCGGACGACGGGCTGATCACCGCCCGTTCGGTCCAACTCGGCGCTGTCGTCTCCTCCGGCACGGAGCTATTCCGTCTCGTGCGCCAGCAGCGCGTCGAGTGGCAGGCGGAAGCGTCTGCACGTTATTTGCCTCGCATCAAAGAAGGCCTGACCGCCACGATCATCAGCCCGGAGCGGCGGCGCGTCAAAGGGACCGTGCGGCTCGTGGGGCCGACGGTCAGCACCGATACCGGAAGGGTGCTCGCCTATGTGGCGCTGCCGGCGGACGCGCACCCACCCATCGGCCTCTACGTCACCGGCCAGATTGAGCTTGCGACCACGCAGGCCCTCACCGTGCCCGAGACGGGCCTCGTGATGCGTGATGGCATCGCTTACGTCTTCACCGTGGGTACAGACGGGCGTGCGTCACGCGTCCGAGTTGAAACCGGCCGCCGCAATGGCAGCGAAGTGGAGATCCTCTCGGGCCTTGATCCCTGGGCCGACGTGGTGACGGCGGGCGGCGCCTTCCTTTCGGACAGGGCTCTTGTCCGGGTAGAGGAGGACGCACGATGAACTTTTCCGCCTGGTCGATCCGCAATCCGGTTCCCGCAATCCTGCTATTCATCCTGCTCACCGTTAGCGGCCTGCTCGCCTTCGATCGCTTAGCGGTACAGAATTTCCCCGACATGGTGCTGCCGACTGTCCAGATCAACGCCGCGTTCGAAGGTGCCGCACCGGCCCAACTCGAAACCGAAGTCGCGCGCAAGATCGAGGACAAGCTCGCCTCTCTGAGCCTCCTAGAGCATGTCACTACCACGATTACGGACGGCGCGGTCAGCATCAATGTCTCATTTCAGCTGGAGAAGGACGGCGAGGCAGCGCTGAACGAGGTGCGCAATGCCGTCGACAGTATGAGCGGCGACCTGCCTGCCCAGATGCAGACACCAAGCGTGACGAAAACGACGGTGCAAGGCTCACCGATCCTTACTTATGCCGTGCGCTCCGTCCGCCTCAATGAGACGGAACTCTCCTGGTTCGTCGACAACGACATGACAAAGGCCTTACTTGCCGTGCCCGGCGTCGGCCAGGTCAGCCGCATTGGCGGCATCAATCGTGAGGTGCAGATCGATCTCAATCCCCAACTCATGAGTTCGCTCGGCCTCAGCGCCGCAACCGTTTCCGCGCGGCTCAAATCCATGCAGTCGGACGCTTCTGGCGGCCGGGCGGAAATCGGCGGCAGCAAGCAGGTGATCCGCACGCTCGGCGCGGTTTCTTCGATTGAGGCATTAAGGGCGCTCGCAATCCCGCTCCCAAGTGGCGCCCTGGTGCGTCTCGACGAGATCAGCACCGTTACGGACAGCTTCGCTGACCGGGGGTCCATCGCCTATCTCGATGGCGAGCCGGTGATCGCAGTGCAGGTCAAACGCTCGAACGGCTTTTCGGATACGGGCGTCGCGGCAGCCATCCGGACTGGCATGCAGAACTTCGCCGCCGCCAAGCCCGATGTTGAGATCGTCGAGGCCTACAGCACGACCGGGCCGATCATTGAGAACTATGACGGCTCCATGCACATGCTCTACGAGGGCGCCATCCTCGCGATCGTCGTGGTCTGGCTCTTCCTGCGCGACTGGAGGGCGACTGTCCTTTCGGCGGTTGCGCTGCCACTATCGGTCATTCCGACCTTTCTTGTGATGTATCTGGCGGATTTCAGCCTCAACACGGTGACGCTGCTCGCGCTCTCTCTCGTGGTCGGCATCCTGATCGATGATGCGATTGTCGAAATCGAGAACATCGCGCGCCATCTGCAAATGGGCAAACACCCGAAGGAGGCCGCGCTTGAGGCCGCCGACGAGATTGGCCTTGCCGTCATCGCCACGACCTTCACGCTCGTCGCCGTCTTCCTGCCGACTGCCTTCATGAGCGGTATTCCCGGCCTGATCTTCCGTCAGTTCGGGGTGACGGCAGCCGTGGCGGTCCTCGCCTCACTGGTCGTCGCGCGCCTGCTGACGCCGATGATGGCCGCCTACATGATGAAAGCGCATCCCGTCGAGGCAAAGGACGGCTGGATCATGCGCGCCTACATGGCCGTCGTCAGAATCTGCCTGCAGCGCCGCAAACTAACGGTCCTTGGCGTCATGCTGTTTCTCGGCCTTTCCATGTCGACGATCCCGTTCCTCAGTTCCGGCTTTCTGCCCGCTTCGGATGATGCGCAGACGCAAGTCACCTTGACGCTGCAACCTGGCAGCACCATTGGGCAGACGGAGGCGATCACGCGGCGAGCCGCCGAGATCGTTTCCCGACTGCCGGACGTGACGCATGTGTTCTCCTCCGTGGGAAGCGTCTCTTCGAATGACTTGATCGATTCCTCGACGACCGCCGATACGGGGGCCGCTTCCCTCGTGGTCGATCTCAAGAAGATCGGCGATCGCACCCGCACGCAGACCGAGATCGAGAATGATATCCGGCAGGCACTTTCCGTCCTTCCCGGCACCAGGATCGCTGTGGGGACGGGCGGCAACGGCACGACATTGGAGATCACGTTGGCGAGCGACGATTCCGATGCGCTCGGCCAGGCAGCCGGCGCGCTCGAAGAGCAACTGCGCACCCTCAGGAGAGTCGGCGCGGTCACCTCCAGTGCCTCCCTGCAGGCGCCGGAAATCCAGATCGTCACGAACCTCGACAGCGCGGCCGCTCTCGGCGTGACGGCGGAAGCGATTTCCGAGGCGGTTCGCGTGGCAACAAACGGCGACCATTCCTCGTCGCTCGCGAAGCTCAACCTGCCACAGCGCCAGCTTCCTATCCGTGTCCGATTTGACCCCAGCAACCGGACGACGTTTGATGACATTGCCAATCTTCGCGTTGCCGGCGCCAGGGGCAGCGTCGATGTTGGCTCGGTCGCCGAGATCAGCATCGGCGGCAGCCCGTCGGAAATCAGCCGCATCGACCGCTCGCGAAATGTCACGCTATCGCTCGAGTTGAACGGGCGCATCCTCGGCGACGTCTATCGCGAGGCACAGGCATTGCCTGCCCTTCGCAACCTCCCGGAAGGCGTCCGGCTCGTCGAGCAAGGAGAATTAGAGCGCAGCTCCGAGCTCTTTGGCAGTTTCGCCATCGCTATGGGGATCGGAATATTCTGCATCTATGCCGTGCTGGTCCTCCTCTTCCACGACTTCCTTCAACCGGTGACGATCCTTATGGCGCTGCCACTTTCTCTCGGCGGCGCCCTGCTGCCGTTGGTGCTGACCGGCACGAGCTTTTCCATGCCAGTGGTGATCGGGTTGCTCATGCTGATGGGTGTGGTGACGAAGAATTCGATCCTTCTGGTCGAATACGCGATCATCTCACGCCGCGCCGGCCTCTCGCGCTTCGACGCTCTTGTCGACGCCTGCCATAAGCGCGCTCGCCCGATCGTGATGACGACGATCGCGATGGGCGGCGGCATGCTTCCGGTAGCCCTCAGTCTCAGCGGCGGCGACTCCAGTTTCCGTCAACCCATGGCAATTGTTGTCATCGGCGGCCTGATGACTTCCACCGTCTTTAGCCTCGTCGCGATCCCCGTCATCTTCACCTTCGTCGATGACTTTCTCAGGCTTCTCAAACGGCTTGCCGCCCTAGGAGAGCATGAGACCTCGCCGGCTTCCACACCTGAAGACGCAGTGCAGTTCGAGGCACCGCTTCGGCGGGAGCGGTCCTGGGACGCACCTCGACTACGATCCGGCCTTCGTGAAACAGGCGCGGGATCGAACTGGCCTGCCACGCCAGCGGACGGACTTTCTCATCCTCCTGCCGAACGACCCGCGCGTCGGAATTGAGGCCGATGAGTGCTAGCACTTTGGCCGCATTGGCTAGCCGCGCTGTCCGTCTTCGGCCATGGCGGGTGCAGATCGCGAGCGCCTGCCACGACTGGCCAGCTGTCCGTCAAGTCCATTCTCATCATTCAGACAAAGTATATTGGCGACGTTGTTTTGACGTCAGCTTTGGTGCGCAATCTACGTCTCGCCTACCCGGATGCCACCGTGACCATGCTTTGCGCCCCCGGTCTTCGGCGGTTCATAGTCAGCCAAAACATCGCGGACGAAGCAATCGGGTTCGACCGCCGCGGCAAGGGAAAGAGCCTCTTCCAGCGGCTAAGAGCGTATCTGAGCTTGGTCTCTGATCTCCGCCAACGAAGGTACGATCTCACTATTGATCTGAGTGATTCCAAGACATCCAGGATTCTGCACCGATTGCTCGACGCGCCGCTGCGGGTTGGCTTCGATCCTCCCGAGAGGCCACTGAGATTCTGGGAGGTTCAACCGGCAAACGTTTACGCCGCCACCTGTGGTCACGGCGGCATCCACTATCTGTACCGATATCTTTCTCCTCTAAAGGCTCTCAACATTGACCTCGCTGACTCCACACCAAGGCTTGTGCCCACATGCGCCGCTCAAAGTGAAAGCGCACAAATCCTGGCGCAAAGGAGTTTGGTCAAAAACGCCTATATCGTCGTCCATGCAGGGGCACGATTTGAGGGGCGATGCTGGCAACCGGAGCGGTTTGCAGCGGCAATCGATGAAGTCTATGCCGCCACCGGCCTTCGGTCTTTGCTGATTGGTGGCCGGGACGAGACAACAGCCGAGCAGACAATACTCGCATTGGCTGTGTCACCTGTGGCGAGCGTGGTTGGGAAGGTCTCGCTTGAAACACTGACGGCATTGCTTGGCGACGCCGTTATCTTTCTAGGAAATGAGAGTGGTCCCATGCATCTGGCGGCATCAGTAGGGACTCCTGTCGTCGGCCTTTACGGCTTGACACCGCCGGACATATGGGGGCCGCTCGGAGTTCCGCATCGGATCGTGGCGCCTCGGCTGCCCTGCCAATGCGCTGCTCCCAACTTGTGCAAGCCGAACAATCCCGGTGGCGTCTACTGTGTGCATCGCGTGCGAGTAGAGGAGGTCACCACAGCTACCCTCGACCTGATCGAGTTCGAAACGCTCAAATCAATACCGAATCGTTAAGCTCAGCTCAGCTAGTTCGTTGAAGCGGCGGACCTAACAACTGGCCGGATCGACGGCGAGCGGCCTAGGTCCATCAGATCAAAGCCGGGCCTCGATCCAGAACAGAGATATCGTAAACTACACTCTGCGTCTCATGAACGGCCAAGTCAGCAAAATACCCCTATTCACCCCCGCCGTCGGTTACTGCTCATCGCCTTGAGATAGCCTCTTGCGAGTCGACAATCGCCTCCCGCGCTATGACAATGTCTTTCCGGGTGAGAGCATTGCATTCCCTCGCAAGCGCGATTCGAACCGTTATTGCGCGTTCATTTTCCGCAAGACGGCAGCGCGTTCCCGGATAACGAACATTCGATCCCAGCTAACGGCAATCGCATCCCACATAACGACAACGGATTTCCCTGTTAATTCACCGGCGGCCGCGAATATTCACGCAAATCTGGTCGATATTCCCTGACGCCTCGCGCAGGAAATCTCCCACTAAGTAGCTGACATCGCTACAAGATATTGATGTTCTGCCCGCCCAAAGCGCGCATTTCGCACAAATACCCTGCTTTTTGCCTGTTAGCAGGAAATATCAAACGGAGACTGGTTCGCCACAGACCGGTCGGTTCACCATGCTTTCAATAGGTTACCCGAGGGATGCATCGGTCATCAGCCGTGGACGCGTGCAAGGAAGTCGCGCACCAACGCAAGCGCCTCATCGAAATGGGTTTCCAGTAGCCAGTGGCCGGCGCCATCGAGGAGGTGGAACTCAGCTTGCGGCAAGTCGCGTTTGTAGGCGCGGGCCGATGCGGCCGGCATATAGCCGTCCTCGGGACCCCAGACGATCAGTGTCGGCGGTTGCCGTTTGCGCAGATAAGCTTGGTATTTCGGGAACCAGTTGAGGTTCCCCTCCAGCTTCTCCATCAGGCCGACCGCAAGCCGCCGACGGGCTGGCGTGTCCATCAGAGGCCAATGGAGTTTCCACAGATCCGGTGGCACGCGCTCGGCCACGGCCTCGCCAACTTCACCGATGAACTCGTGCCGGAAGCCCTCCTCGCTGACCGCATCTTCCAGCGGGCGATGCTTCTCGGACGTCTTGTCGTTCCAATACATCTTGATGGCTGCGTATTTCGGGCCGAGCACGTCTTCGTAGATGTCGCCGTTCTGGATGATAAGCGCGGCAACGCGCTCCGGATAGGCGATGGCGTGGCGCAATCCGATCTGCGAGCCATAGTCGTGCAGCCACAGCGCATAGCGGGATAGGCCGAGCGCGTCAGCGAAAGCCGCCAGAAACCCGGCATAGGCATCGAAATCGTAGCCGAATGCAGCCATGTCGGGCGTGGCGCTGTAACCGAAGCCAGGAAAATCCGGCGCGAACGTGTGCCAGCGATCTGCCAGTCCAGGCATCAGCCTTCGAAACTGATAGGACGAGCAGGGATAGCCGTGCGGCAACAGAAGCACCGGAGCGTCGGCCGGGCCGTCCTCGCGAAAGAAAATAGCGTCTCCGTTAACTTTGACTTGGCGGTGTCGCAATTTTGCCTCCTCGATCGAAAGGCTGCAACCTCCCGCATCCCGTTGTTTACGATGCTCTCGCTGGAAGGTTCCGTGGAAAAATAGACGCGGCAACTGACTTCCAAAACACAAATACGGTGACAGTGCACTTTGTCTTGTTCGCGCGATTGTCGCTTTCTGTACTGCTCCGCTCGGCCAGTCCGGGCATGAGTTCGGGCCACGTGGTCCCCGCACCGTCCAAGGCCAATTCGCAAACTTATGACCAGGCGGAGGGTTCCCGGTCGCGCCGTTGAAAGCGCCAAGGAACCTGCCGCCGATCAGATCGTTTCGCGGTATCTGGCCAGATCAACCGGAGCAGAGGCAGATATGTCGCATGCTCGCAATCGCATGGGACTGAACATCGGCAAAGGCTGCCGCGAGTTCGGGACTTGGCGCGATGCTGCGTGACGTCGACTATGTCCTGCGAAAACTCGACTGGCTGCGCGCCGAAGGCATCTGGCCCGACGGCTTGCGGTATCTGTGGACCGATGCATTCGGGGTCGTGCTCTACGTCTCGCTTTACACAGAAACTGGCGAAGCGCGCTGGCTGGACGCGGCCGAGCGGCTGGTGGCCGATGTCGAGCGTGTGCTCGGGCGCCGGCGCGGACTGAGGATCGGCGAAGCGGCCGATCGCGACGGCCAGTACTTCCACTATCTGGCGATGTGGCTGTTCGCCCTGGCGCGTCTCGGCGATCTGAAGCCGGAATACCGCAAGCGCGGCATTGCGCTGGCGCGTGACATTCACCCGGCCTTTGTGGTCCCCGGCCGCGGCGTGATCTGGAAGATGCAGGAGGATCTGAGCAGCCCATATCCTGGCTACGGTCTCGGCAGCATGGATGCCTATGACGGCTACGTCTCTTACCGGATGCTCAATGAGGACGCACTGGCGCCCGAGATCGCGCAAATGCGTGACCTGATGGAGCGCGATTGGCGCACCCTCGACATCGAGCAGGACCTCGGCCTCGGCATGATGCTGTGGCTCGCCCATTTCTTTCCCGACGAGCCGTGGGCCGAGGCCCAGACGAGGCGTTCCCTGCGAAGCCTGGAAACGATGTGGGTCGACCCGCCCGGCTATTTCAGCCGTGCCCCATGGCTGGGCGACACCAAGTTCGCCTTCACCAATTACGGCGTTTCGCTCGGCCTGCAGGCCGCCGGTATCTGGCCGGGGCGTGTCGATAGGCTGAACGCCTTCTTCGAGGACTGGCGCTCCGGCGACGAATACGACCGCGAGGCGATCACGTGGGTGATGGCCTGCACCTCGCATCTTCCTGGTGCTTTTCTGACCCGGGGTGGCGAGACAATGATTGAAAGCGACCAAGCTCGGGAACGTTCCTCTGCCGGCGCGGTTGTCGATGGAAGTGCACCGAGACGCAAGGAACGCGGTTGAAATGGCCATTCTCTTGGGAAAACCGGGAAGCTGTTGGGTGGCGGCAGCCAGATCCACGAACTATCCCCAGCTCGAAGGTTCGATCCATGCGGACGCCGTTGTCGTGGGGGCTGGAATTGTCGGGCTGACGACGGCGCTTCGGCTTTGCGAGGCGGGCCGATCGGTGGTCGTCCTCGAAGGCCTGCGCACGGGCGGCCAGGTGACCGGCCGCTCGACGGCCAAGATCACCACGCAGCATACGCTGATCTATCGTCATCTCATCGACAGCGTTGGCCGGGACCTAGCGCAGACCTATGCCGATGCGAATTCCGCTGGCGCCCGACAAATCCGCGATTGGGTTAACAACTACACAATCCCCTGCGATCTCGAGAGCAAGGACGCCTACACCTACACCTGCGATGAAAGCCGGCGCGCTGAGGTCGCGGCCGAGGTGGAGGCCGTGCGCCAGGTCGGGCTAGAGGCCGAGGTTCTCGAACGCGCACCGCTGCCTTTCGAAACGGCCGCGGCATTACGGTTCCCCGACCAGGCGCAGTTCAATCCGGCGATGTATCTGGTTGGTCTGGCGGAAGCGGTGACGGCCCGTGGCGGTCGGATCTTCGAAAACAGCCGCGCCACCTCGATCGACGAGGCAAGCCGCTGGCGCGTCGTCACAGATGGCGGCGCCGTTGATGCCGGGCACGTCGTCGTCTCCACCAACATGACGGTGAAGAGCCCCGTCGGCATGGCGAACCGGACGCAACCGCGCTGCCACACCGTGATGGCCTTTCGGATCGATGATCCCCTCCCTGTCGACGGCATGTTCATCGGCATCGACGAGCCGACGCATTCCATTCGCACAGGCCGTGATGCCGAAGGTCCGCTGCTGGTCACGCTTGGCCCCAAATTCAACACCGGCTGGGATGGCGACTTGGCGAAGCGGTTTGTCGAACTGGAAAAATGGACAAGAAAGAACCTTCCGGTCGGCGACGTCGCGTGGCGCTGGTGCAACGAAGACTATGATACGGCCGACAGGATCCCATACGCCGGCGAACCCGATCCCACCAAGGCCGCCGGCTTCCGCATTGCCACGGGCTTCAACGCCTGGGGCATCACCAACGGGACGGCCGTGGGAACGATGATCGCCGACCTGATTTGCGCCCGCCCGAGCCCATGGCAAAAACTCTACGATCCGGCGCGGCCCTATCCCGAGGACTTCCACAAGAATGGCCGCAGTCAATCGATCGTCTCGAGCACCCACGACATTGCGCCCGGCATGGGTGGCGTGATCGTCAGGGGAGACGAAAAGATTGCGGCCTGGAGAGACACCGAAGGCGCACTCCAGGCGGTTTCGGCGACCTGCACCCACAAAGGCTGCACCGTAACCTGGAACAATGTGGACCACACCTGGGATTGTCCCTGCCACGGCTCGATCTTCGCCGCCGACGGTTCGGTCATCCACGGCCCTGCCCGAAAACCGCTTGCCCAGATTACATTGTGAAGGCGGCCACTGTGAAGGCGGCGATCGGCGCGGCCCGCGTCACGCCGGCCGTTCGTAGGTTCCGACCAACTCCGTCTCCTCCAATGCGTGTTTCTGGGCTTGCTTCCAGACCTGATGCACGCCCGCCTGTCCTGGTACGCTGAGGCTCGGCACATCGAGCGCGGCCAGTAGGAAGTGGTAATGGTGGACGCCGTGCCCTGCAGGCGGCTGCGGACCATCGTAATAGGCATTGCCGAAATCGTTGGTGCCTTGCCTGAGGGCCGATGGGCCGGGCTTGCCGTCTTCGGCCTCGGCGAGTCCGCCGGCATCCGGCGGGATGTTGAAGACCGCCCAGTGCCCGAAAATCCCGCTTGGCGCATCGGGATCCCGCACGACAAGAACAAGGCTCTTGGTACCATCCGGAACACCGGACCACTTCAGCGGCGGCGAGACGTTCTGGCCGTCACGCGCATATTTTTCGGGAATTCTTCCGCCTGCCCGGAACGCCGGGCTGATAAGGGTGAGTGGCATTGCTATTTCCCCAAGGAGGTTGCGACCGAGAAACCCGCGCCGGCGCCGTTCACGCCGCTTGTTGAGCTTCGGCGATGCGTCTGATCTCTCCTGGCAGGGATTCCCAGACCTTGTGCATCTGTCCTTCTCCGACGTGATGGGCGAGCACCTTGGACACGACCCTGAAGGCATCCTTGGAATCGACCGGACGGGTGAATTCCAGCTCCGCCTTGATCTTGGCCAGAAACTCGTCGAGCGACCGCACCTTCTCGGGAGCTTTGGAAGGCTGATATTGGTCATAGAAGGCGCCGCGCACCAGAATCGGCAGCTGCGAGCCGAGGTGAGCTGCAAGGTCCGGTTGCATACGGTCGCGCAGGGCGTGCAGCACCGCTCCGAGAACGTGCCATGCGACCTGCCGATCCGGCCCGATCTCGTCCATGATCTCGTCGAGCCAGATGTTCGTGGTCTGCAGGGTCTTGTCGAATACGTCGAGTCCGGTGGCGTTCATCGAAATCCTCCGATCAAATCCGATTACGGCTGATGTGACCAAACAGCCGTACCGGCCCGTTGTTCCCCGATGGGCATGTCCTGACGCGCATTCATTGTCGGAGGTTCCGTCATGAGGGAATTTGGGCCGGCTTTTTGCCGCTGTTTTTTCGACCGCCTTTCTTGGCCGGCGCTCGGAACATCCTCATGGGCGGACGAGTTTTATTTCGCCGTCGCCGATCACATGGCGACGAATGATGCAGACACGAAAAACAGGAGAAGAACCATGGCACATCACGATTTGGCGCCCAGGACGCCATCGCGCAGCCTCTACCCATCCGCGCGAGACCCGCTCACGTCATTTCACCGGCAGATTGATCGCCTGTTCGACGACTTCTTTGCGCCAATGGCCGAAGCGACTACGGCCGGCGGTCTTTGGCCGAGCGTCGACGTATATGAAACAGACCAAGCCTATAAGGTCACCGCCGAATTGCCGGGGCTCGAGCAGAAGGATGTTGAGCTCGAGCTGCGCGACAACACCCTCTCCATTACGGGCGAGAAGCGTTCGGAGCACAAGGAAGGCGACGGCGGCCGCACTTACAGCGAACGCAGTTATGGCCGGTTTCAGCGGACCATCCCCCTGGAAACGGAGATCGATGCCGACAAGGTGCAGGCCACTTTCAGGAACGGCGTTTTGGCTGTCGAGCTTCCGAAGAATCCCGCTGCAAAGGACAAAACACGCCGCATAGAAGTGAAAGCGCGATAGTTGCCAAACTGAAGGCTGCCTGAGCAGGCGGCGTTCAGCCCCTGTGGAAGGAGAGCGGCGAGCACGGCGGCAACCGCTCAGGGCGTCTAGCGCCGGGGATCGTCCGTCGCCTCGGAAACGCCTTCGAGAGCGATTTTGGCGGCTTCCTCACCGGTCCGCCCGAGGTCGGCCAAGGCAATGACGCCGACGAGGCGCTTGTCGTGGTTGATCACCGGAAGACGACGCACCTGATGCTTGGCCATGATCTTCGCCGCATCGGTGATATCGGCATCGTCGAAGCACCAATAGACATGCTCGGACATGACCTCGCGAACGGTCGTGTTGCCGGCTGAGCGCTCCTCGGCGACGCCGCGCATCACGATGTCGCGGTCCGTCACCATGCCGACCAGCCTGTCATTCTCGCCGACCGGAAGGGCACCGAGATTGTCGGCCCGCATTTTCCGGGCGGCATCCCTGATTGTCGTGTTCGGGCCGACCAGTTCGGTCCGACGGCTCATGATCTCCTGAACTTGCATGGCATATTTCCTCTCTCTGATTGCTGAGGCAACAAGTCGCCAAAGGCGCTGTTGCCGCGCATCGCGAGATTGCCAGCTGGCCGGACGAGGCTTGTGCGATCGCTATCCTCTCGATCCCGCGCCAATGCACGTGCCGGCACCTCGCGATCGAAACTATTCTTGGAACGTCCAGGCAGCGAGCGAGTTCCAAAACGGTAACCGGCGTCGCCGCCATCCCACGGGATGTCGCCGCAGGCTGGTGAAAAACATCCACCGGAAAAACAGATGCACGCGGATTGAAGATCATGGCTATCATCTTTTCAGATCGCCGCGAGGCCGGGCGGCGACTCGCCGGAGAGCTCGTTCGCTTTGCCGGGCGCGACGACGTGACCGTGTTGGCGCTGCCCAGAGGCGGCGTGCCGGTCGGCTACGAGGTCGCGCAGGCGCTCAAGGCACCGCTCGACGTCTTCGTCGTGCGCAAGCTCGGCGTCCCCGGTCACGAGGAGCTGGCCATGGGAGCGATCGCGCCCTTCGGCGTACGCGTCCTCAACGACGAAATCGTCAGCAGTCTCGCGATCCCGCCACATCTCATCGACGCAGTCGCCGCAACGGAGGAAAAAGAGCTTCTGCGCCGCGAGCACCTCTATAGGGACGGGCGGCCCCCACCGCAGTTGAACGGACGAACCATTATCCTCGTGGATGACGGGCTTGCGACCGGATCGACCATGCGGGCCGGGATCAAGGCGCTGCGAAAAAACCACGCCGCCCATATCGTCGCGGCCGTTCCCGTCGGTAGCCCCGACACTTGCGACGCGATGCGGGCGGACGCAGACGAGGTCGTTTGCGCGACGACACCAGAGCCGCTGCTCGGTGTCGGGCGGTGGTACGTGGATTTCTCACAGACGAGCGATGAAGAGGTCCGCGCGCTCCTCGCCAGGTCCGTGCCCAAGCCTGCCGCTTCCGACAAGCCTGCCGCTTCCGAAGAGGAATTGGCTGGGCATGCGAGTGCGGGTCCGGCGCCTGGCATCAGATCGACATAGCGGAGGTGGATATGGACCGGGATAGCGAGCACGTCGTGCATGTTCCCGCGGGGCCTATCACGCTCGAGGGCAATCTTTCGTTGCCCCGGATGCCCGCGGCCTTGTGCTCTTCGCCCATGGCAGCGCTGGACGAAGTCGCGGATCTCGCGAGCCGATGGTTCTTGCGCCATCTGATTTCGGACAGATCGGCGTCCACGTCCTGACAGCTGGAGGTTGGATCACCAGTCCCGGGATCATTTGCGTCCTCAACGCGTTAAGGTCCTCGTAAAACAGCGCGCAGCTGCAACCCAAATGGCTGTCGCAACCCCTAGTTGGAAGAAAGACAATGCCGGACAAGAAAACCATCGAGAAGGCCCGAAAGGACAAGCGCGAGGGCAAATCGCCGAGCACGCAGGCCGGCGAGTTCGTGCACGAGGAGATCGATAAAATCCGCCGCGGCGAGCACGGCGCGCGCTCGACCCAGCAGGCTATCGCCATCGGGCTTTCCGAGGCGAGACGCGCAGGCGTAGACCTGCCCCCGCCCAAAAAGGGCAAGGTGAAGGAGAGCACGCGCAAAAGCGCCGAATACGCCTATGAGGCCGGCCAGGGCGAACGCACGCCGAAACGCCGCCCGCGGGTCTCGAAAGCCGTCTCCAAGGTGCTCGAGCACGAGCCGAGGAGCACAGCGTCGCACGAGGCGCTGGCGCAGCAGGCAAAGCGTGCGGCCTCGCGCCGGACGGCTGAGGAGCGTTCCGCAGCCGCAAAGAAAGCCGCCGAGACGAAAGGCGCCAGCGGAAGGAAGGCGGCGGCTCAAAAGGCCGCCAGAACGCGGGCACACCACGCATAGTTCAAAGATGGCAGTTCGGCTCTAGGAAACCCGATATGGCCCAAACGACCGGTATCGAGCTCCGCTCCTGCAGCGTGGGACGGTGCCGCTGCCCAAGGCGAATCAGTGACTGCATCTGCGGGACAACATCGACGTCTTCGCTCGAAATGTTCCTTTACGCGTAACACCGACCCAGAGGTACTCGGCGGCAAGGCCCCGGAGGTACTCGGCGGCAAAGCCGACGGGAGACCGGGAGGAAAGCGCAGCCTGTTTCTTGAGCAGATGCCTATTGCCCACAACGCGGAGAACTCTGATCATGTCCTCAGTAGCCAGCACGACAATGCCACGAACCACCCCTCAGGCGAGACATATCGCTTTGCTCGGCGCGCCCTCTAATCTTGGGCTGATGCCGCAGGAGGGTGAGCCGGAGCCCGGCGCATGGAAGGCGCCGGAGGTACTTCAATCGCTTGGTCTCGCCAACCGTTTGGGCGCCGGTCCGTTGCGCACGGTTCGGGCTCCGCCCTATCGGCCTGAGGTGGACCCTGCGACGGGCGTGCGCAATGCCCAGGCGCTGCGCCAGTATTCCGAGACGCTTGCCGAAGCCGTCGGCGAGGAGCTGAACTCGGGAGGGTTCCTGCTCATACTCGGCGGCGATTGCAGCGTGTTGCTTGGCCCCGCGCTAGCGCTACGGCGTCGTGGCCGCTACGGCCTTATCTTCTTCGATGGGCACACGGATTTCAAATTGCCGGATACCTCGCCCTCAAAGGGAGCCGCGGGCATGGATTTGGCCTTCGTGACCGGCCATGGACCGAAGCTCCTGACCGATTTCGGCGAGCACACTCCTTTGGTCCGTGAGGCCGATGTAGTCGCGTTTGGCTATCGCGATGTGCAGGACCCCGCGACTTACACGTCCAAGGCCGTCTTCGACACCGATGTTCACCGGATGGATTTGGCTGAAGTGCGGCGGCGCGGCGTCGCCGATGCTGCACGCGTAGCGCTTGACGCGGTCGCAGGGCAGGACGTCGAGGGTGTATTCGTTCACTTCGATGTCGACGTGCTGGACAGCGAGATCATGTCGGCTGTCGATACGCCGGAAGCCGGCGGTGTCTTGCCCGACGAAGCCGTCGAAGCTCTTCGCACATGGTGCAATGATTCACGCGTGATTGGGATGGAGGTGACGATCTATGATCCCGACCGCGATCCAGATCGTCGCTGCGGCAAGCTGCTGATCGACATTCTGACTGCTGCACTTCGCGACCGGTAGGCCAATGGCAGTCGTCCTGCACTTGTGCACGAATGCAATCCGCCGGAGCGAATGGCAGTCGGTCTGACGGATCGCCGCGCGCATCCATTCCGTGATGCCACCTCATCGGGAACCGTTCTCAACGAACATGGTTCCGAGTGTGCGACTGAAAGCATTTGGCCCCTTTCATCTTGGCGAGACCTGGCGGACCCTGTCCCTGCCCAAGGAGGTGACGAAGCTCGGCGCCTGGATGCAGGAGAAGGTTTTCGACCAGGAGATCGACATCAAGCCATGGATGATCGAGAACGCCGACGATCACTACGAGATCGACATCTCCCGCGCCAGGCGGCTGCTTGGCTGGAAGCCGCGGCACAGCCTGACCGCTACCTTGCCGGAAATGATCCGGGCTGAAGGCGGATCCCACCGACTGGTACAAGAAGAACAAGCTTGAACCGTCGGCGGTCGCCGCTTCCGCGCCCGAGCTCGACCAGGCCGCCGCAAGGCTGCGGCGTCCGCTCGAGCGCTCAGACGACGAGGTCGAGGTGGAAACCGAACGCCACCGGGCCGCAACGCTCTGGGCGCCACTGACCAATGTTGCCATCGGACTGTGGCTCGTGGCGGCGCCCTTCACGCTCGGCCTGTTCGATCCCGCTTCAGCACCGATTCCGCCGGCGCTCGGACATGAGATCGCCTCGCCGGAGACGCGCGACGGAAGGCTCGGCATGAGTGAGATCGTATCCGGCCTCGCCATCCTGTCGCTGGCGCTTGTAGGCATGCGCCGGCGCTGGCACGGACTGCAATGGATCACCGCCTCGATCGGGGTTTGGGTGATGTTCGCGCCGCTCCTGTTCTGGACCACCAGCGCCGGAGCCTACGCGACCGACACGCTGGCCGGCATGCTGATCGTCGCGTTCGCGGTCATGGTCCCGCCAACGCCGGGTATCAGCCGGCGTGCCCTTGCCGCCGATGACGACCGGCCGCTCGGCTGGAGCTATTCGCCCTCGCTCTTCACCCAGCGCATTCCCATAATCGGCCTCGCCTTTGTCGGCCTGTTCGTCTCGCGTTATCTCGCTGCCTATCAGCTTGGCCATATCGATGGCCTTTGGGAACCGTTCTTCGGCCCGGGCGAAACGCCGGCCGGCAATGGCAGCGAGGCGGTAGTCACCTCCTGGGTCTCCAAGGGCTTTCCGATCGCCGATGCCGGGCTGGGCGCCTTTGCCTATGCGCTGGACATCCTCGCCGGCGCGATCGGCGACCGCCGCCGCTGGCGCACGATACCGTGGATGGTGCTTTTGTTCGGCTTGCTGGTCGTCCCGCTCGGCGTGGTCAGCGTCAGCTTCATCATCATCCAGCCGCCGCTCATCGGAGCGCTGTGCACGCTCTGCATCGTCCAGGCTGCCGTCACCGTCGTGCTCATCCCCTATTCGGTCGACGAGGTGCTGGCGAGCTGCCAGTATCTTTGGCGTGCGAAACAGGCGGGAGAGCCGTTCTGGCGCACATTCTGGTGCGGAGGCCCGGCACTTTCGGAGGACCAGACGCCGGCGCCGGATCTCGACCGGCCGCTGTCGGAAGTGGCGCGGGACTTCGTCACCGGCGGTGTGAACTTCCCATGGACCCTAGTCGCCAGCACCCTCGCCGGCGCCCTGCTGATGATCACGCCGCTCGCCTTCGGCACAAGCCCGCCGCTCTACTTCAGCGACCATGTCACCGGCTGCCTGGTCATAATGGTCGCCGTTACTGCGATGGCCGAAGTGGCGCGCGCCGTCCGCTTTCTGAACATCGCGCTTGGAGCCTGGATCGCCCTCTCTCCCTTTATCCTCGCCGGCAGTGCGGCGGCGAGCCTAGCCAATCTGGCGATCGGAGCGCTGCTGGTCGGGCTCAGCCTGCCGCGCGGCACGCGCAGCGCCGCGCATTATGGCGGTTGGGACCGGGCCATCGTATAAGGATGTTCAGCAGCGCTGGACGTGTCGAGATGAGGGTCGCCGAAGCTAGCCAAAGGATGGCGGCGCGGCGCCCTGATCGTGCCCCAACAGCGACCGCGACGCCCGCGCTCACACCGAGCCGGTCATGCCGCCGTCGACATAGATGATCTGGCCCGTCATGAAGCTCGATGCGTCGGAAGCCAGGAAGATCGCGGCGCCGCCCAGTTCGTCGACTTCGCCCCACCTTGCCAGCGGTGTGCGCCCGACCAGCCAGCGCGAAAACTCGGCGTCTTGCACCAGCGCCTCGTTCAGTTCTGTCCGGAAGTAGCCTGGGCCGATACCATTGACTCTGATGCCGTGTGGGCCAAGCTCGGTGGCAAGCCCCTTGGTCAGCATTTTCATCGCACCCTTCGATGCCGTGTATGGCACGATCGAGGAACGCCCCAGTTCGCTTTGCACCGAACATATGTTGATTATGGATCCGGTCTTGCGGGCCATCATCGAGCGGACCACCGGCCGGGTGACATAGAATGCACTGTAAAGGTTTGTCCGCATCAATCTGTCGAACATGTCGAGCGGGAAATCGGCGAATGGCGCGCGGTGCTGCATGCCGGCATTGTTGACGAGAATATCGATCGGGCCGCGCTCTGCTTCCAGCCTGCCGATTTCACGCTCGACGTCTTCAGCCACGGTCACGTCGAAGGTGGAGCCGATCGCCTGGATACCGGATTCGGCCAACGATCCGAGTGCCTTTTGAACGTGGTCTTCGTCCCGCCCATTGATGATCACCGTCGCGCCGGCGCTCGCCAGCGCCTTCGCCATGGCAAAGCCGATTCCGCGGCTCGATCCGGAGATGAAAGCGGTTTTGCCGGCGAGGCCGAACAGGTCCGATAGGTCGGTCAATGTTTGTTTCCCAGAGATGCGGCCAGATGCAGGCGATCGAGGCCCTGCCGTACATCGTAAGCGCGAACGACCGCTGTCAGCAATGGCGAGATTGCCGGCGATAAACGCTTATCCCCGCCAGACGCCTTCCCGGCGCAGATCGTCCATCGTGCGCGAAATGCCTTCGCGCAGGATCGACACCATGTCGTCGATCTGCTCGCGCGTGATGATCAATGGCGGCGACATCACGCACATGTTAATCAGCGGCCGGACCAACAGGCCGAGCTCGTGGCAATGCGCGTCGATGCGTTTGCCGACATCCTTGTCGAGCTGCAGTGGATCCTTGCTGTCGCGGTCGGCGACGCATTCGACGCAGCCCATCAGCCCCATGCCGCGCACCTCACCGACCAGCGGCAATTCCTCCAGCGTCTTCAGTTGCGCCTGGAAGTAGGGCGCGACCTCGCGCGTATGGGCCAGCACGCTTTCGTCCAGAATATCGAGGTTCTTCAGCGCCACCGCGCAGCCGACCGGATGGCTGGTGTAGGTCAGGCCATGGCCGAACATGGCGTCCGGATGGTTCGAGCGGCGCAGCTCCTCCAGCAGCCGTTCCGAAAGGATGACGCCGCCGAGCGGGAAATAGCCTGAGGTCACCCCTTTCGCAAAGGTGATCATGTCGGGCTCGATGCCGAACACCTCGCCGGAGGCAAAGACATGGCCAAGCCGGCCGAAGGCGGTCACCACCTCGTCGGAAATATAGAGGATGTCGTTGTCGCGGCAGATCGTCCGGATGCGCTGGAGATAGCCCTCCGGCGGCACGATGACGCCGCCCGACGCCTGCACCGGCTCGCCGACGAAAGCACCGATCCTGTCGGCGCCGACACGGGCGACCATATCGCGGAATTCAGCGACCAGCGCATCGGTGAAAGCGGCAACGCTCATGCCCTTCGGACGGCGGAACGGATCGGGTGAGGACAATTTGACGACCAGCTCGTCGGCGCCGTCCATCCAGTCACGGTCGCGCGGACGCCCGTTAAGCGAAGCAGACAGATAGGTCGAGCCGTGATAGGCGCCGCCCCGGCTCAGGATCAGCTTCTTTTCCGGGCGACCGCGCACATTGTTGTAAAATTGCATGAAGCGCAGCGCCGTCTCGACCGCCGAGGAGCCGCCGGTGGTGAAGAAAACATGGCTGAGATCGCCCGGCGCGTGGCCGGCGATGCGCATGGCCAGTTCCGCCGACGGCGCGTTCATCGTGTACCACGGCGTGTTGTAGGACAGCGCCATCGCCTGGTCGTACATCACCTTGGCGAGCTCCTCGCGACGGTGGCCGACATTGATGCACCACATGCCGGCCGGCCCGTCGATCAGCCTCTTGCCGGTGGCATCGGTGATATATATGCCCTCGCCCGCGCCGATCAGGGCGCGTGCCTCCGCGCCGACCGAGCCGGCGAACGGCCAGGGCTGGACAAGATGGCGCTTGGCCAGTTCGACGGCATCCTGAGCGCCGGCTCCAGCCATTTCGGTCGAAGTGACATCTCTTACCGCCGCCATCGTCGCCTCGCATTGTATGCCGCAATTCAACAGACACAGAGCTAGTCCACACTCCAGGAAAGCTCGGCTTTCTTCGTCAATTTTGAATGGCCGTTCAATCAATATTGCAGAAATAGCGCTTGATTTCAATCCGCCGATGCGCTCATGATGAAAGAAAGCCGGCAAGCTCGGAGCACGATTGCGCCCTGGGCATAAAAGTGGGTACAGATAGCCGGTTCCAGCAATGGGATGCCGCATGGCAGGACAGTCCGCGCCAGCAACCGAAATCACGCCGGGGACCCTGCCCGAGAGCCTGCAATGACAGCGGCCGCGGAAGGGTCGCCCGCTTTCGGTATGACGCGGGCCATGCGCAATGCCCTTCTGCAATCCGAACCCGTTCAGGGCCTTGCCCTGATCAGCCCGACCCTCGTCTACGCGCTGATACTTCTGGTGCTGCCGATCCTGGCGGTCATCGCGCACTCCTTCTGGACGCAGAATTACCTCACTGTCGACCATACCTTCACGCTTGAAAACTACCGCCTCGCGCTGACCGAGCCGATCTATCGCGACCTGCTGTGGCGCTCGCTCTACATCTCGCTGACGGTGAGCTTCTTCACGGTCGTGCTCGCCTATCCGATCGCCTATTTCATCTCGTTCCACGGCGGCCGCCACAAGAGCCTGTGGCTGTTCCTGATCACCATCCCGTTCTGGACCAGCTATCTGCTGCGGGTAATGTCGTGGAAGGTCATCCTCGGCTATAATGGCGTGCTCAATTCCGGCCTGATGGGCCTTGGCATCATCGACGAGCCGTCGACCGCGCTGCTTTACAATTCGACTGCCGTCATCATCACGCTGACCCACGCCTGGGCAGCCTTCGCCATCCTGCCGATCTTCGTCTCGCTGGAAAAAATCGACCGCACGCTGGTCGAGGCGGCCACGGACCTCGGCGATGGCCCTGTCCGTTCCTTCCTGCGCGTGACGCTGCCGCTTTCGGCGCCCGGCATCATTTCGGCAGCGCTGATCGTCATGATCCCGACGGTCGGCGATTACGTCACGCCGAAGCTTGTCGGCGGCAAGGACGGCGTCATGATCGCCAATGCCATCCAGGCGCAATTCGGCAAGGCCTCCAATTGGCCGCTGGGTGCTGCACTCTCCGTCACCACGATGCTGGTTGTGACGCTGATCGCAGGCGCCACGGTTCTGATCATCCGTGCCGCCCAGCGGCTGGCACGATGAGGCTGGCGCGATGAGGCCGGCGCGATGACGGCGATGCGCCGCTTGCTGCCGGGCCGATTGCTGCCGGCCTATGCGTTCCTCTACGTCGTGTTTCTCTATCTGCCGGTTATCTTCCTGCCGATCTTCTCCATCAACACCGCCGCGACGCCGAAATTCCCGCTCTCCGGCTTCACCTTGAAATGGTACCACGACCTGCCGCGCACGCCGGCGCTGCTCGACGCCACCTGGAACAGCCTGGTCGTCGGGGTATCGGCTTCCATCCTGTCGACCGTTCTTCTTGGCATCCTCGCCGCGCGCTCGATCACCCGCTACCGCTATCCCGGCCGCCGCGCCATCAACGGCCTGATCATGGCGCCGCTGGTACTGCCCGAAATCATCGTTGCCATCTCCTTGCTACTGGTGATCCTGCAACTCGGTTTGAGCCTGTCGCTGTTCACCGTCGTGCTTGGCCACGTCCTGGTCTGCGTTCCCTATTCGATGACGGTGCTGACCGCCGGCTTCGAGGGCTTCGACCGCAGCCTGGAGGAAGCCTCCGCCGATCTCGGCGAGAGCGCCTTCGGCACGTTTCGGCGGGTGACGCTGCCGATGGTGGCGCCGGCGATCATTTCAAGCCTGCTCGTCTGCTTCACCATTTCGCTCGATGAGTTCCTCATCGCCTTCTTCCTGACCGGCACCGAGGCTACACTGCCGATCTATATCTGGGGCCAGTTGCGTTTCGCCGCGAAACTGCCCGGCGTGCTGGCGCTGGGCACGCTGTTGCTGGTTGCCTCGTTTCTTTTGATGACGACTGCCGAAATCCTGCGCCGCCGCGCGGCCAGGCGCACCCAGAACGAGGGAGCCTTCCATGCCTGAGCGGCCCCAAATCGAACGCTCTATGATCGAGGTCCGCAACGTCACGCGCAGCTATGGTTCGTTCAAGGCGCTGGACGACGCCTCGCTGACCATCAGGGAGGGCGAATTCTTTTCGCTGCTTGGCCCGTCCGGCTGCGGCAAGACCACGCTGTTGCGCATGATCGCAGGTTTCGACAATCCGACCAGCGGCTCGATCTCCGTCGATGGCCAACCGATGGAAGGCATCCCCGCCAACCGCCGGCCGACCAACATGGTGTTCCAGAGCTACGCCATCTTCCCGCATCTCAATGTGGAGCAGAACGTCGCTTATGGCCTGAAGCGGCTGAAGCTGGCCGGCACGGAGGAAAGGCGCCGTATCGAAGAAGCCCTCGCCCAGGTGTCGCTGACCGGCCTCGGCAAACGTCTCGCCACCGAGCTTTCCGGTGGCCAGCGTCAGCGCGTGGCGCTGGCTCGTGCGCTGGTGATGCGGCCAAAAGTGCTTTTGCTCGACGAGCCGCTGTCGGCGCTGGACAAGAAATTGCGCGAGCAGATGCAGGTCGAGCTGCGCCGCCTGCAGCAGGCGGTCGGCATCACCTTTGTCCTGGTAACCCACGACCAATATGAGGCACTGGCGATGTCGGATCGCATCGCGGTGATGTTCGGCGGCATGATTGCGCAGGTCGCATCGCCGAAGGAGATCTACCAGCGGCCGGTCAATCGCCAGGTCGCCGATTTCCTCGGCGGCATGAATTTTGTCAAGGCCGAGATCATCGAGGAGAATGGCGCCTCGCTGATCCTCGACACGCTGGGCTTCGGCCGCGTCAAGACCGACAAGCCGAAAGCTTTTGTGCGCAATGGCGCCGCCGCGACGCTTGGCATCCGGCCCGAGCGCCTGCGCGTTCTGTGGGACAATGCCACGGCAAAATTCGAGGTCGTCGGCAAGGTGGTCGAGCGCCACTATTTTGGCGAGATCACCCATCTGATCGTCGAAATACCAGGGCTGGAAAAGCCGTTGTCGGTGACCGAGACCAACGACTTCGGCGCCGACGACATTCCGGTCGGCACCACGATCCGCCTCGCCTACGACCCAGAGGCCTTGGTGGCGATGGCAGATTGACGCTATCTCACATCCAATTGGGCGGACAGATAGTCACTTAATCGATTGTCGCCTGCCTTCTTTGAATCCTCCAGCAGCATTTTAAGATCATCAATGTCGACCAATCCATGGTTCTGCAAATAGACGACTGTAAGCTCCGGGTCGAACCCGCACTTGAGATTACCCAATTGGCTAAGCACGTGATAATGCGCACGGTCGCCGGACTTCCAAACAGCAAATGAGTTGATCGGCCAGCCGCCCTGAAGGTCAGCTTTAAGTGAGCTTGCCGAGTATTCGCAGACCTTCTTTAAGGTATTGTCGAGTTCACCAATCTCAATTGGGTGGGGCGCCGAATAATAGCCAGCCGCAAATCCTGTAACTGCCATGACCGCACCGGTGAGTACGATCTTCGAGACCGTTTTCATAACGCTCAGATCTCCTCGATCAACCGCCGCGCCATTTTTCGCCCGGCGACGATTGCACCCTCGACATAGCCTGGGAATGACGGCGACAGCTCCGACGAGGCGAAATGGACCGGCGGCGCGCCGGCGCGGATGATGCGTTCGGCATTGGTTGCCGTCGCATCGACGATAAGGTCGCTGTAGCCGCCACCGCTCCAGCGATCGTCCGTCCAGTCACGGTAGCTGAGATCGGAGAAGCCGGCCGCCTCGGCGCCGAGCGCTTGCTCCAGTTTTGACGTCATCTTGGCGCGCAGTTCCGCCTCGCCCAGTTCGCGCCAGCGCCGGGCCAGCGGCCCGCCGATGAAGACGACAAGTGCTGGATGACCGTCGTCATTGCCGGCGTCGCAGGCAAAAAGCCCGTGCGGATCGCGCCACATCACCATGCCGCTCAAGCCCCTGTCGCGCCAGAAGGCCGTGGGATAACGCGCCAGCATCTTGATTACCGCGCCGCTTTGCCAGACGCCGAGCGCTGCTTCCAGCGCAGCCGGCAGCAGCGGTACGAAATCCAGTCTCGACGCCATCATCGGCGGGACTGCGACCAGCACCGCTCGCGCCTCGATTGAGCCTGCGGCCGAGACGACGCGAACCCCTTCCGCTCGACGCTCGATGGTCTTGACCGGCGTGTTCAGCCGCAGGCGATCACCGAGGTCGCGGGCCAGATCGTCTGCCAGCGAATGCATGGTTTCGCGCACGAAATACTGCAGTTCCGACACCTCGTTGGTGATGCGGCGGTCGTTGTCGATCAGGTACCACAGCGGAAGCCTTTCCATTGCCAGGCACCAAAGGCCCTCGATCAGCGAATGAAAGACCGCCTTGGCTTCATCGGGATCATTCTGGCGATCGAGCCATGCCGCGACGGTCAAACCGGCAATGGCCGGATCGTCCGGTGCAATCGCGTTCATCCGCTCGCGTATTCGCATGGCGGTGCCATAAGTGCGCTCGGCTTGCGCCTCGCTCATCCGCGGCTGGGTGATGAATTCGCCGGCGAAATGCGTCCCGACCAGCGTCTTGCCGCGTGCCCGCACCAGCGCCATCAGTTCGGGCATGTCCTCGCATAGGAACTGGCCGCCGCTGTCGATGCGCTCGCCGAGCCCGTTCGGCATGACTTCGACGCGTCCGCCGACGCGGTCGCGGGCTTCGAGCAGCACGAAATCGACGCCAGCGTTGTTCAGCTCATGCGCCGCCGACAGGCCGGTGAAGCCGGCGCCGACGACGACCACCTCGGCTCGTTCGATCTCGGACGTCAATAGCCGGCCTTGATCTTCTCGAATTCGGCGATCATCCGCTGCTTGAGCTCCGGCGCCACCGGCTGCTGGAACAGCGTCTTGTCGAGGAACTTGTCGAGATCGTCGAAGCCGCGCTCGGCCAGGATCTTGGGATCGATCGCCGCCATGGCGGCGGCGTTGCCATGGCCATAGCCGAACGTCTTGACCAGATAGTCGGATACAGCAGGCGCATTGACAGCGTTCAGGAAATCATAGGCCTGGTCGAGATCACCCGGTGCGTCCTTCATCAGCACATAGCCGCACACCCATGTCGACAGGCCTTCCTTGGTACCGCGGTTCATGGCGATCGGCATGCCTTGGCCCTTGAGGGTGACGAAAGTCTCGTTCCAGCCCCAGGCGAGATCGACCTCGTTGCCGGAGAAGGCCTGATTGATATCGGTGTCGTCGGTCCAGTAGAAGCGGATGTTCTTGTGCACGTCACGCAGAAATGCCGAGGCGTCCTTGAACTGCGCGTCGGTCATCTTGTTCCAGTCCTTGAGGCCGATGACCAGGCTGGCCAGCGCGTAGGCGTCGTCGACATTGTCGCCAATGGTAACGCGCCCCTTGAACTTCGGATCGGCAAAGATCCTGAGCGACTGCGCCTGATCCGGCGTCACATTGTCGGTGCGGTAAAGCAGGGCCGTATTGCCCCAGTCGAAAGGCATGAACCAGGCCTTGCCGTCAGCGGTGGTGGCGAGATCCTTCATCGCCATGATGCCGGGATTGAGATCCTTCCAGCCGGCGATACGGCTGGTGTCGAGCGGCTGCAGCATGCCGGCCTCGCGCCATTTCACCACGCTTTGCGAGCAGGGATGCGCAATGTCCGCCTTGAAGCCGGCCCGCATTTTCTGAAAGGCCTCTTCCTCGTCGCCGAAGAAGGCGAAGGTCGGCTCGGCGCCTTGTTCGGCGGTGTAGGCCGGATGCAGCAGCGGGTCCTCATAGCCCGACCAGTCGAACACGACGAGGTCGCCGCCTGCCGCAAGTGCCGCGACTGTGCCTGCGCCGATTGCGCAGGCCGCGGCGATGGCCAGGCGGCGAAGCACGGAATTCATGGCGCAAAGCTCCTCATCGCGGGAAACACCGCGGCGACGTTAGGAGAATTCGGGAGCTTTGGCGAGCCCGTCCGCCCGCTATGTCCGTGGGCAGACGGGCCAAGCGAGGAGAGCTCAATAGCCGGCTTTGATCTTCTCGAACTCGGCGATCATCTTGAGCTTGAGATCGGATGGAACCGGCGACTGGAACAGCGTCTTGTCGACGAACTTCTGCACGTCGTCATAGCCTTTCTCCTTTAGCACCACCTGGTCGACGCCGGCCATGCCATTGGCATTGGCCTGGCCGTAGCCCCAGTCCTTGACCAGGACCTTGGCGACTTCCGGATCGTTGACGGCGTTGAGATAATCATAGGCCTTGTCGGCATTGCCGGGCGCATCCTTGAACAGCACATAGCCGCAGACCCAGGTCGAAATGCCCTCGTCGGTGTCCTTCTTGGCCTTGATCGGCACGCCGGCGGCGACAGACTGCACCGTCGCGTCGTTCCAGGCCCATGCGAGATCGACCTCGCCGCCGCTCAACAGCTGCACGATATCGGTTGAGTCGGTCCAGTAGGAGCGGACGTTCTTGTGCACCTGGCGCAGGAAGCCTGATGCCTGTTTGAACTGGTCGTTCGTCATCTTGGTCCAGTCCTTCAGGCCGATGGCGAGACTGGCCAGCGCGTAGGCGTCGTCGACATTGTCACCGACGGAAACCCGGCCCTTGAACTTCGGATCGGCAAAGGCCTTCAACGACTGCACGTCCTTCGCATCGATCTTGTCGGAATTGTAGGTCAGCTGCGTGTTGCCCCAGTCCCAAGGCATGAACCAGGCCTTGCCGTCGGCGGTGGTGGCGAGATCCTTCATCGCCATTATGCCGGGATTGAGGTCTTTCCAGCCTGATATCTTCGAGGTGTCGAGCGGCTGCAGCAGGCCAGCCTCGCGCCATTTCACCACGCTTTGCGAGCAGGGATGGCCAAGATCGGCCTTGAAACCGGAGCGGACCTTTTCGAACGCCTCGTCCTCGTCGCCGAAGAAGGTGAAAGTCGGCGAATCGCCGTTCTTTTCGACATATTTCGGATGGAAGCCGGGCTCCTCGTAGCCGGACCAGTCGAACACGACGAGATCCCTGTCCGCGGCCAGCGCCGCCGCCGAAGCGGCGAGCGCTCCGGCCAATGCCAATGTCAATGTCAGCGTCAATGTCAGCGTCGGGCGTCGCGTCATTGTCTTCATTGCTGTTCCATCCTCTTTTGATTGTTTCACGCCGGCTTGGCACCGCCGGCTGTCGGCCACGGATAATGCTTGGGAAATGCCGCGGACAGGAACGCGTTCGCGGCCTGCAGCGCAGTCTCGCGCGTGGTGTCTTCGGTGCCCATCATCAGCCGCAGCCACAGTCCCTCCAGCATGGCGCTGAGCGCCAGCGCCATCACCTGCGGCTCATAAGAATAGCCGCCGCTCTGCTTGAGCGTCGCGCAAAGGTCGACAAAGATGTTCTGATAGACGGCGTCGCGTGCGCTGCTCAGCGCCTGATAGGTCGGCCGCGATTTGGCTTCGCCCCAGAACGCACACCAGGCCGCCAGCTTGCGCTTGTTGCAGATCGAGCGGTCGAAATCGGCCGCGACCAATGCCTGCAACTGGCGGGCGGGATCATCGCCGGCCTTCTGCAAGGCGCTGCGCCAATGCGCCGAATACTCGTCATACATGTATTGCAAAGTCGCGACGAGCAGCTTCTCCTTGCTTTCGAAATGGAAATTGACGATGCCGCGCGACAGGCCGGCACCGTCGGCAACGTCGGCCATCGTCGTATCCGAATAGCCGCGCTTGGCCAGTGAATCGATCGTCGCTTCGATCAGTTGAAGCTGCCTGGTCTCTTTCGACGCCTTGCGGCCACGCTTTTCGGTGTCGCTCTTTCGCGTCGCCTCGAGGAGGGCTTCGCGCGCCTCTGTCTTCATGGGATTGATGGTCTCCAGCATCGCCGGCTAGCCAACCGGCTTTCGGCCGCGAAGATGAGTGGGACGGTGCTCGCCTGTGTCAAGTACCTTCTGCATGGCTTCCCAGGTTCGTATATTCTTGTCGACATAGGCCGCGCCGACGGCAGCCGCGACCACCGGGTAGAGCGGCCCCTTCAAGCGGTTCAGCTCCTCCCCCGCGACCTCGCGATACCAGGGATTGCGGTCGCGCACGGTGATGTCGGCAAAGCCGGCCTGGCGCATCGCCTGCACATAGCGGGCCGGCGATGCCATGGCGAAGGACAGGCCTTCGGCGGCGACATAGGCCTTCATCTCGGGCGACGGCTCGCCATCATGCGAGATCATCCAGTTCGACGCGGCAAAGACGCCGCCAGGCTTCAGGACGCGGAATATCTCGGCGAACAATGCATCCTTGTCCGCCACGTGCAGCAGCGCGTCCTTGGAAAATACGACGTCGAAGGCACCGTCGGCAAAAGGCAGCGGTCCTGGCGCCGCCTGGATGAAATCGGCGCGACGCGCGAGCCCGCGCGCAGCGGCCCGCTTCCTGGCCGTCTCGATCACGGGCCGTTCGACGTCGAAGCCTGTGAGATGGGCCGCGCCGTGACGCTTGATGAGATGCAGCGTGATGCCGCCGGAACCGCAGCCCATGTCGAGGACTGTCTTGCCCGCAAGCGACAGCCCTTCGACGACCCGGTCGACCTCTTCTGGCCCATCCGGCGACAAATAGCCGTCGCCCCACAGCGCCTCGAGGAAGCGGATGGCGGTGTCGTCATACTCCGGTTCGGCCTCTGCCGTTTCGATCATCAAACCCTGGTCCCAAGGCTATCCTCGAATGAGCCAAAGCCTAGCGCATAAACACGAAAATGCAACATCATTTGTTGAACATTCATTCAATATGGCTGGACAGGATGACCGTCTTCGTGCGAAATTCGGCTTATTGGGGGCGCATCACACGAAAAGAAGGTCGGGCACGATGAAGGCTGGGCCAAAGTGAAGAGCTGGGACGCGATCGTCATCGGCGGCGGGCATAACGGGCTGGTCAATGCCTGCTACCTGCAGCGTGCCGGGCTCGACGTGCTGGTCGTCGAGAAGAACGACTGGGTCGGTGGTGCCGCCACCAGCCGCGAGCTGACGCCCGGCTTCCTCTATTCCAACTGCTCCTATGTCTGCTCGCTGTTCCGCCCGGAGATCATGCGCGACCTCGAGCTGCCGCGCTTCGGCCTGCAGGTGATCTCCTATGAGGGCGGCGCGGTGTTCACCCGCGATGGCGACTATCTCGCCAACTACCGCGACCACGATGCCCACCGGCGCGAATTCGCGCGGTTCTCCAAACGCGATGCCGAGGCCTATGATCGTTATGCCCGCGACGTGACGCGGCAGTGCCGCTTCATCCAGCCGCTGCTGATGCGCACGGCGCCCGACCCGACCAGCCTGCGGCCGCGCGACCTTGGCGAACTGCTCTATCTCGGCAAGAAGTTCACGGGGCTCACTGCGGAGGAAATGGCGCTGACGCTGCGCTTCTGGACCATGTCGATCTCCGACTTTCTCGACGAATATTTCGAGACCGACGTGATCAAGGCGAATTTCGCTTTGTCCGGCATCATCGGCACCGCGCTCGGGCCGATGTCGCCCGGCACCGCCTATGTCCTGCTGCATCATTATATGGGCGAGGTCGACGGCTCGGTCGGCGCCTGGGGCTATGCGCGCGGCGGCATGGGCGCGGTCACCGAGGCGCTCTCCGCATCCTTCCAGGCTTCGGGCGGCACCATCCGTACCGGCGCCGAGGTCGACCATGTGCTGATCCGGCGCGGCAAGGCCAAAGGCGTGGTGCTGGCCGGCGGCGAGGAAATATACGGCAAGCTCGTGGTTTCCAACGCCGACGTGAAGCGCACCTTCCTCAAGCTGGTCGAGGAAAAGGAATTGCCCGAGATTTTCCTGCGCCGGGTCAGGAATTTCAAGATCCGCGGCTCGTCAGGCAAGGTCAACATCGCGCTCGATTCACTGCCGGAATTCCCGGCGCTGCCGAAGGATTCGCCCGTCTATTGTGGCGACATGCATTTCACCGATTCGATCGAGCGCATGGAGCGTGCCTATGACGACTGGAAGGCCGGGCGCTGGTCGGCCGATCCTTTCCTCGACATGGTGATCCCGACGACGCTCGACCCGACCATGGCTCCACCCGGCAAGCATTTCATGAGCTGCTTCGTGCAATATGCGCCACCGAAGGTGGACGGCCGCGGCTGGACCGACGCCGACCGCGACGGCTTTGCCGAAAGCGTGATCGCGCAGATATCGGACTATTCGCCGGGCTTCCGCGACCGCATCGTCCACATGGAAGTGCGCACGCCGCGCGAGATCGAGGCCGAGGTCGGCCTCACCGAAGGCAATATCTTCCAGGGTGAATTGACCTTCGACCAGTTGTTGTTCAACCGCCCCGTGCCGGGCTACGCACAATACCGCTCGCCGGTCGATGGACTCTACATTTGCGGCTCCTCGACCCATCCCGGTGGCGGCGTCATGGGCGCGCCGGGCCGCAATGCCGCCGCCGAGATCCTGCGTGATCTCGCCAAGCCAAATCAGCATATGAGCCCGGCCCATGACGTCATCTGACAAATGGGATGTTGTCGTCATCGGCGGCGGCCATAATGGCCTCGTCGCCGCCGCCGTTCTGGCGAAGAGCGGCCGCAAGGTGCTGGTGCTGGAAGCCGCCGGCGAGGTCGGCGGCGCCGCGCGCACGGAGGAATTCGCGCCCGGATTTCGTGTTTCGTCGATCGCCCATCTGCTGAACCGGCTGCACCCCGATGTGGTGAAGGTATTGGAGCTGGAGAAGCACGGGCTGCAGGTCGCACGCGGCGACTTCGCGCCGTCGGTGGTGCTGGCGAAAAGCGGTCCGCCGCTTTTCCTGCATGGCGCCTATGGCGAGGTGCTGACCGGCACCAGTCCTGCCGAGCAGTCCGCCTGGAAGGAGTTGCGGGCACAGCTGCTGCGCTACGCCGGCATCCTGAAGCTGTTCTTGTCACGCCGGCCGCCCGATCTCGGCGCCATGTCGCTCGCCAACACGGCAGCGCTCGGCCAAACCGGACTGGCGCTGAAGAAGCTTGGCAAGGAGGACATGCGCGATTTCCTGCGCGTGCTGTTGATGAACGTTGCCGACCTGCTCGACGAGCAGCTTGCCGACGACCGGCTGAAGGGCCTGCTTGCCTTCGACGCTACGCTCGGCAGCCATCTTGGCCCGCGCTCGCCGACCTCGCTGCTCGGTCTCTATTACCGCCTGGCCGGCGAGACCGGCGGTTCCGCCGGCGCGCAGATGCTGCCGAAGGGCGGCATGGGCGCCGTCATAGCCGCCATTCGCGCATCGGCGCAACAGGCCGGCGTGACCATCCGCACCGCGACGCCGGTGGCAAAGATTATCGTCGAGAAGGGCCGCGCCGTCGGCGTGCTGCTCGACAGCGGCGAGGAAATCCGCGCGACAACGGTCGTGTCCGCCATCAACCCGGCGACGGCCATGATCGACCTTGTCGGCCCGCGTGAAGTCGACACCGGCTTCGTTCGCAAGGTCGGCAATATCCGCATGAAGGGCGATGCTGCGAAGCTCAATCTGGCGCTCGACCAGCCACCGCAATTCGTCGGCGTCGATGCCGCCGGCCACCGTGGCCGTCTCGTCATCGCGCCCTCGACCGATCATGTCGAGCGCGCCTTCAACCCGTCGAAATATGGCGAGTTCTCACCCGAACCGGTGATGGAGATCACGCTGCCCTCGCTGTCGGACGCCTCGCTCGCGCCCGAGGGGGCCTGCGTGCTGTCCGCGGTGGTGCAATACGCCCCCTATGCCTTGAAAGAGGGCTGGAGCGCCGGCAAGCCGAAATTCCTCAAAGTCTTAATGGCTGAACTCGAGGCTTATGCGCCGGGAATCGGCGGCAGCGTGCTCCATGCCGACCTGCTGACGCCGGCCGACATCGAGGCGCGCTACCGGATGCCGGGTGGGCACTGGCACCACGGCGAACTGCAGGCCGACCAGATGCTGATGTCACGGCCGATCTCCGGCTGGTCCGGCTACGACACGCCGGTGGACGGGCTGTTCCTTGCAGGCGCCGGCTCGCATCCGGGCGGCGGGGTCTCCGGCGTGCCGGGCCTGAATGCCGCAAGGCGCATCATTACGGTGAGGGGGTAGCTGTCATGGTGCAACGAGCCAAGACCGTGCTCCACGGCGAAAGAACGCCGTGATGAACCATCAGCCCATTGGCCCATCCGATGCCCGCATCGCGGCACAATCCCATTTCCGCAGTTTGCGCCTCGACACGCCGTTCCAGGCGCGCATTGATGCGCTGGCGAAGACGAACGACTGGTACAATTGGGCCGGCTATCGCGCCCCACATTCCCTATGGGACGAGGATCTCGAATATTTCGCCATCCGCAGCCAGGCCGCTCTGTTCGACATCTCGCCGATGACGAAGTACCGCATCGAGGGGCCGGATGCCGAGACCTTCCTCGACCGCCTGACATTGCGCGACGTGACTAGGCTGAAGCCCGGCCGCGTCAACTACACCGCCTGGTGCGACGATCAGGGCTTTGTCCTCGACGACGGCACGTTGTTTCGGCTATCGCCGACACGGTTCCGGCTGTGCTCGCAGGAGCGGCATCTGCCGTGGCTTCTGGACAGCGCCATTGGCTTCGACGTGGCGGTTGAAGAAGAGACCGAAACCGTCGCCGGCCTCGCCTTGCAAGGCCCGACCTCCTTTGCCGTGCTGCGCGATGCAGGTTTTGCAGGTATAGAAAAACTGAAAATATTCGACCTCGCCGAGTTTCCGCATGACGGCGTCACCATCACCATCTCGCGCACCGGCTTCACCGGCGATCTCGGCTACGAGTTGTTCGTGCAAACGGATAAGGCGCTCAGCCTCTGGGATCGGCTGATGACGGCGGGCGAGCTGCGCGGCATCCGCGCCATCGGCTACGCCGCATTGAACCGCGCCCGGCTCGAAGCCGGGCTGATCGTCGCCAATGCAGATTTCGTCACCGCCGAGCATGCCATCCGCGCCGATCGCCTGCGCATGCCGGACGAGATCGGCCTCGGCTTCATGGTCGACTTGGAAAAGGGTCATTTCAACGGCCGCCGCGCAATACTCCACGCACGGGCGAAGAAGCGTCTTCGCCATGTCCTGGTCGGGTTGCAGATCGAGGGCAATATCCCGGCCGAGCACGCGATCGTCTACCACAGGAAAAGCCAGGAGGTCGGGCTGGTCAGCGCCGCCATGTGGTCGCCAATGGCCAAGCGCAACATCGCCATCGCCTCGCTGACGCGGCCGTTCGGCGAGACCATCGTCGACGACCTCTGGGTCGAGATCTACGCCATGCGCGAGCTGCAGTACCAGAAGCTGATGAAGCGGGCCAAAATCGTGGCGCGGCCGTTCGTCAGGCTCGACCGCCGCACCGCCAATCCGCCCGCGGATTTCTGAGCATGTCCGACGAAGCCGAACGTCATGAGGATGACGCCGAAGCCGCCGAACAGTGGCAGCTGGTCAACACGCCGCTCGGCGAAAAATGGTCGGGCCGCACCCGCTATGCCGCGGCCATGTTCTTCTACAAACGCGGCGAGATGAGCGCTTAAACGCTGGAGGTCTACCGCATTTGTGCGAGGCTGGACTCGACCGATCCGCTGCCGATCATCCGCGATCGCGGCATTGGCCAGGACTGGCTTAAACGCATAGGTTTTGAATAACTCGCCCTGGGGCGTGTTGAGATTCAGGTCAGGCCGAGTCGAAAATTGTGGGTTCCGAGAACCGGAGCGGAGCGTACTTTTGGGTGCCCTAGCCGATGGTCTTTTCCAGCATACTGAGCCAATTGCGATAGGCGATCTTCTCGATCAACGCGCGCCCGAAGCCGCGTGCTGCGAACGCGTCGAGCAGCTTCGGCAGGCCGGCAACGTCGCCGATCACGGCAGGAATCATGGCGCCGTCGAAATCCGAGCCGAGGCCAACGCCGTCTTCGCCCAGCGCCTGCAGCAGCGAATCGACATGGCGCACCATGATGTCGAGGCTGGTGTCGGCGTTCATCCTGCCGTCCTCACGCAGGAACCCGGTGGCGAAGTTCAGCCCGACCATGCCGCCCGAGTCGCGGATTGCGCCGAGCTGCCATTCGGTGAGGTTGCGCGAATGGCCGCAAATCGCGTGCACGTTGGAGTGGGTCGCGACCAGCGGTGCATCGCTGATCTCGACGACGTCGCGAAAACCTTTTTCGTTGAGATGCGAAAGATCGATCATGATCTTCAGCTGGTTGCAGGCCTTCACCAGCGCCTTGCCGGCATCGGTCAGCCCTGGCCCTGTATCGGGCGACGACGGAAAACGGAACGGCACGCCGTGGCCGAAGGCATTGGGACGGCTCCAGACGATACCGAGCGAACGCAGGCCGGCTGCGTGGAGGACGTCAAGCAGGGTGAGCTCAGGATCGATCGCCTCGACCCCTTCGATATGGAACACCGCCGCGATCGAGCCTTGCGCCATCGCCTTCCTCACGTCGCCGGCGCTGCGGCAAACGGTGAGCGCCGAAGCCCGCTCCAGCCTGAACAGGATCGAGGCCATCGCCATGGTGGAGTTGAGCGCATCGGCGCGCGGAACCTCGGGCGGCAAGGGCTCGCTGTCACTCGGCGCCAGCGGCACCGAGCCGCGTTTGGATTTCTCGACAGGCGGCGGGAAGATCGCGAACATGCCGCCGGCAAATCCGCCTTTCTTCGCGCGCGGCAGGTCGATATGGCCACCCGGCGTCCCCTCGACAAACAGCTTTTCGACGTCCGCATCCTTCGACTGGTAGAGCCTGAGCAGCGTATCGTTGTGGCCGTCGAAGACGGGAACGAGATCGGATTCGGTCATGGAGGGCCATTCGGTTGAAGTGGTCGGGCCGCAGACGGCGAGCCGGTTTGTTGGCAATACTTAGGCAAGACGGGCGCTCTGCGCAAATCCCGCATGTTGCCGCTGTGTTTGTACGCCTCCAATGGCCGAAGAGGCCCGCGGTAAAGCCGCGCACCCTTTCTCCTGTCATTCATCGATGGCTGTCTCTTACCGCTTCAGCACGTCCGCCCATTCCGGATGGCGACGGAACTGGGCATTGGCGAACGGGCAAAGCGGGATGATCGTTTTGCCCGCCGCACGCGCATCCTCGACGGCACGGGTGACCAGGCGAAGCCCCGCGCCCTGGCCGCGAAATGCATCCGGCACTTCGGTATGGTCGATGATGATCTGGTGCTCGCCGATCTTGGTGAAAGTCATCTCCGCCTCGGCGTCGCCCGGCCCACGCAGGAGATAGCGGCCCTTCGAGCCGCGGTCCTCCAGTTCGATCTCCGGCAATAGGTCAGACATGGCTTGCGGTCCTTTCGTCCGGCGCCACGGCGAACAACCGCCGCGCCGCCTCGATCTCGCTCGGCCGCACCTCATGGCCGCCGTCATGCCACTCGACTGTGACATCGGCGCCATTGGCGCGCAAATAGGCTTCGAGCCGCGCCGTCAAATTAGGCGGACAGATCGGGTCCCGCCTGCCGGCGGTGACCAGGATGCGGCTGCCGCCAAGGCTGCCCTTGACCTCCGGCTCGAACGGGATCAGCGGATGCATCAGCACCGATGCGTCGAACAGCGACGGCTCAGCAAACAGCACCGAGGCCAGGATGTTGGCGCCGTTGGAGTAACCAAGGCCGAGCACCGAAGAGGGCCCTGTCGTCTCGACATGTGCCTTGACGAAGCCGGCCATCTTGTCTGTCGCTCGCGCGAGGTCGCTCATGTCGTAGGCGCCCTCGCCGGTACGGCGGAAGAAGCGTGCCGCGCCTTGTTCCGAGACATCGCCGCGCGGGGCGACGATCGTCGCTTGCGGCGCGAGATCGCGGCCAAGCGACAGAAGCTGGGCCTCGTCGCCGCCGGTGCCATGGAAGACGAAGAGCAGCGGCCCATCAGGCGAACCGGGCAGCACCTTGTGAATATACGAATCCTTGCTCACGATTTTGCCCTCAGTCTTCCAGTTTCTGCAGATGCTGCTCGAGATAGGGCCGCAAATGCTGGTGTTGCGACGGCAGCTTCAGCGCCTCACCAAGATGGGCGGTATCCTCGTCGCGGTCGAAGCCGGGCTCGTTGGTAGCGACTTCGAACAGCACGCCGCCCGGTGTGCGGAAGTAGATCGCCCAGAAATAGTCGCGGTCGATTACCGGCGTCACCTGATAACCGGTATCGAGCAGCGCCTTGCGCACTTCGAGCTGCTTGGCGCGGTTCTCGACGGCGAAGGCGACATGGTGGACCGAGCCGGCGCCGAGATTGGCGAAGCCGGCCCCTGGCAGCGATTCGATATCGACGACATCGGCGCCGTTGCCGTTCTTCACCGTTAGCCGCCTGACATTGCCGGACTTGTCGACCTCCTCATAACCCATGAATTTCAGCAGCTCTTCGGTGGCGCCGCCATCTTTCAGCCTGAGCGACACCGAGTGAAAGCCGCGGATCGCCTCGTCAGTGGGAATGCCACCCTTCGCCCAGGGCGCTCGGCTGTCCGCTCTGTCCTCGACCAGCGCAAACCCGTCGCCGTCGGGACCGGCGAAGGCAAGACGCTTCTCGCCGAACGTCTCCTCGCGAGAAAGCCCAGTGACACCTTGCTCGGCAAACCGTTTCTCCCAATAGCCGAGCGTGCCCTCGGGCACCGAGTAAGTGGTTGTGCCGACTTCGCCGACTCCATGGCGGCCCTTGCCGATGTTGGGGAAGGGGAAATAGGTCATCACCGAGCCGGGCATGCCGACCTCGTCGCCGTAATAGAGGTGGTAGACGTCGGGCGCGTCGAAATTGACGGTTTTCTTGACGCGCCGCAGGCCGAGCGTCCCGGTGAAGAATTCATTGTTCTGGCGCGCGTCGCTGGCCATCGAGGTGACGTGATGCAGGCCCTTGACCTGGTCGAGCATGTTTCTGCTCCTTCCCTTGTACTGGTGCGGCCCTTGCCGCTGTCCACGCAAATATGAGGATCCGGCTCCTGGCCGCAAAGATGGCAAACACAGAATGGACTGTGCTGTTAAAGTGAACGATCAAGCAGGTTTTGTTCACCATTCGGCAAACTGGACCGGCTTGCATATTCGCCGAAATTGCGCTCCATGAGCGACGTAGCCGGCATGAGGATATAGCGGTTGATTGGAAAACGCCCCAACATTCTCCTGATCACCTGCGACCAGTGGCGCGGCGACTGCCTATCGGCTGCTGGCCACAAGGTGGTAAGAACGCCGAATGCCGACGCGTTGGCTGCAGAGGGCATTCTTTTCAAGAAGCACTATGGCGGCGCCGCGCCTTGCTCGCCGGCGCGCGCCTGCCTCTACACCGGCCTCTACCAGATGAACAATCGTGTCTGCCGCAATGGCACACCGCTCGACGCCCGCCACGGCAACATAGCGCTCCGGGCGCGTGCCCTCGGCTATGAACCGACGCTGTTCGGCTATACTGATATGGCACGCGATCCGCGTACGCTGGCGCCTGGCGACCCGCAGCTGAAGAGCTATGAAGGCGTGCTGCCCGGCTTCACCGTACGTCAGCTTCTGCCCGAGCACCAGAAGCCTTGGCTGTCATGGCTCAAGGCGCGCGGCGTCGATGCCGGCGCCGGCTCCCCCGACATCCATCTCCCGGTGGGTGAAATCCCGGAAAACGACGGCGGGGTTAGCAACGCCCCGCCCGTCTATTCGAAGGACGAAACGCCCTCGGCCTTCCTGGCCGGCGAATTTATCCGCTGGCTCGGCGAACAGGAGCGCGATGCGCCGTGGTTCGCGCACCTTTCCTTCATCAGTCCTCACCCACCCTTCATCGTGCCGGCGCCTTACAACGCCATGTACGATCTGGCCATCGGTCCAGCTTTTGACCGCGCCGAAAGCTGGCAGGCCGAAGCAGCAAGCCACCCTTATCTCGCCTATGAACTTGACCGGCAGGAACGGTCGAAATTCCGGCCCGGCTCGGAGGGCAAGGTGCGCGACTGGGGCGACGATAATTTTCGCCGCATCCGGGCGCTTTATTACGGCATGATCTCGGAGAGCGATGCGCAGCTTGGCCGGGTCTGGCAAGCAGTCAAGGCGGCCGATGCATGGGACGACACCGTCATCGTGCTGACCTCCGACCACGCCGAGATGATGGGCGACCATTTCATGCTGGGCAAGGGCGGCTTCTTCGACGGCAGCTTCCATATTCCGCTGATCATTCGCGATCCGCGCCGCCGCAAGGCTGTCGGCAGCAGCGTCGACCGCTTCACCGAGGCGGTGGATTTGGCGCCGACCTTGCTCGAGCTCACTGGCGGCGAAGTGCTGCCGCATCTCGACGGCCGCTCGCTGGCGCCTTTCCTGGACGCGACGGAGCCGGACGCCTGGCGCGACGCGGCCCATTGGGAGTTCGATTTCCGCTCGATCGCGGATGGTGATGCCGAACGGTATTTTGGCATCGGTCAACGCCAGTGCAATCTCGCCGTCATCCGTACGGAAAAGTACAAATATGTGCATTTCGGCGGTGGCCTGCCGCCCTTGCTCTTCGACCTCGAGAAAGACGCCGGCGAGGTGACCAGCGTCACGGACGACCCAGCCTATCTGCCGGCGCGGCTGGAACTTGCCGAAAAGCTCCTTGCCTGGCGGGCCGAGCATCTCGACCAGTCGCTGGCGCTCGCCGAATTGACGCATGACGGCGTTACCGGCCATGTCGCGGGCCTGCCTTTTGCGTCGACATGAGAAAGCCCGCGCCGTTGCCGGCGCGGGCTTACCTGTCGACTGAGATGCAGCTTACCGCATGATCATGCGCTGTTTGTCGCGGTTTTGCGCATAGCTGCCCTTGTCATAGGCGGCCTGCGCCTCGAGCTGCTCCTTGGTGAAGTTCGTGTAGAGATAGCGCTTGCCGTTCTTGTCGGTCATGAATTTCAGGTTGTCCATACCGACTGCCACCTCCTTCTCGCCGACGCCGAGGAAGCCGCCGACGTCGATGATGACTGCGTCGACCTTCTTGTCGCCGCTCAGCACGACGTCGCCGATCTCGCCGACATTGGCATCATTGGCGCCGTAAACGGTTGTTCCAACCAGATCCTCGGCCCGGATTTCGCCTATCGGCATTTCAGTCAGCGTCGACTTGTCGATCGAGCCGGTCTTGGTCTGGTCGGCCGCGGAATTAGCCATAGGCGCCGGCGCCGGGGCATTTTGAGCCGTTTTACTGGCTTGGTCAGTGTTGCTGGTGGTCGCGGTGCTGGCCGTCACGGTAGGCGTGACGGTGGCAGGCGCAGTAGCCGCGGCATCGTTCGACGCAGTGGTTGCCGGGGCCGGATCATAGGCCTTGCGGTTGAAGTCCGGCTGTGCCTGCAGCTCTTCCTTGGTCGTTTGCGCGACCAGCCAGCGATCGCCGTTCCTCTCGGCCCACTGTGCCTTGTCGAAATCATAGGCGACGTTCTTTTCGCCGATGCCGAGGAAGCCGCCGACACCGATGATCAGCGATTGCGCCTTGGCTTCCTTGTTGATGACGATGTCGTTTACGTCGCCGATGTTCTGGGCGTCGTCGCCGGTGCCGTTATAGACGGTCTCGCCGATGATATTGGTGGCGAGATTGCCTTCGGCGCGCTTCACCGGCTCAGCCGGCGCGGCAGGCGCCGGGGTTGTATTTTGCGCGCTGGTGGAAGGGGCGGCAGGCGCCGCATTATCCGCCGAAGCTGGTGGCGGCGGCGGATCGTAAGGCCTCCGGTCGAAATCCGGCTGAGCCGTCAGCTCATCCTTCGTTGTTTGCGCTATCAGCCAACGGTCGCCATTTCTTTCGGCCCATTGCATCTTTTTGTAGTCGAAAGCGACGTTCTTGGTTCCTATGCCAAGAAAACCGCCGACGCCGATGACGACGGATTTTACCTCGCCGCGCTCGTCGAAGACGACGTCGCTGATGTTGCCGATATTCTGGGCATCGTCGCCGGTGCCATTATAGACGGATTCGCCGATGATGTTGGTGACAAGGCTGCCCTCGGCACGTATCGCCGGAGCGGTATCCTGGGCGGCGGGTGGTTGCGCCGGCGCCGGGGTCGTCGCCGATTGCGCAAATGCACCCGTCGCAATCAATGTTGCGACTGCTGTCGTGGTTAAAAGGGTGCGGATCATCTTAGTGTCTCCTCGTCGGTGATTTCGTGCACGCCCTGCCCGCCTGACGTCACTGCGGGCGCAGCGTCTTCTGCATGTTCACAACGTTGTGACCACACTGTTGTTCCGAAAAAAGCCGCGGTGCACCCGGTGCGATGTCAATGGTTCTCGGATTCGCCGCGCCGGTCGAAAGGAACATTTTCTCGGCCGCCCCGTTCCACTCCCGGCTGGGGCCCTGTCCCGGCCCGTTGGGTGCTGGAAAATGGAACGGCCATGCGGTTTGCAGCGGTGCTGAACAAGGACGGGGGCACCCTGCGCACCATCGATCTTGAGGCCTTCGCCAGCCGGATGCGTGGCACGCTTGAGACTGCCGGCCACTCGATCGATATCGAAATCGTCGCCGGCAAGGATATCGTCGCCACGCTGGACGGCGTAGCTTCCAGGCGCGGCATCGACGTCGTGCTGGCGGGCGGCGGCGACGGCACCATTTCGGCCGCGGCAGCCCGTTTGATGAATGGGGAGAAGGCGCTGGCAATTCTGCCGGCTGGCACAATGAACCTTTTTGCGCGCGGCCTCGGTATTCCGCAGACCCTCGATGCGGCAGTGAAATCGTTTGCGGACGGCGAGGTGATGGCGATTGACATTGCAACAGCCAACGGCCGGCCTTTCGTGCATCAATTCTCGATCGGCATGCACGCCAGGATGGTGCAACTGCGCCAGAAGATGGAATTCGGCTCGCGGCTGGGGAAGATGCGTGCCTCGGTGCGAGCCGCTTGGGCAACGATCAACAATCCACCGGCGATGAACGTAACGCTGACGGCCGGTGAGGCCGAGATCAGAACCCGGATCACCGGTATCGGCATCACCAACAATCTGTTCGGCGAGGGCCACCTGCCCTATGCCGATAATCCGGCAGGCGGCGTGCTGGGCATCTATGTCACCGTGGCACGGCGGCGCGGCGAATTGATCAGGTTCCTCTTTGACGTTGCCCGTGGGAAATGGCGCGGCAACGAGCATGTCGAAATCCATCAGGCAAACCGCGCCGTTTTGAAAATCCATTCGACGAACAGGAAAGTTCAGGCCGTCATGGACGGCGAACTGGTAAAGCTCGATCGCGAGACGACCGTCGAAATCCATCCGCGCGCGTTGAATGTTCTCGTCCCGGCGCGCGCCGCCGAGGCAAAGGTTGCCTGACGTGAGGTAGCGTGATGTGGGGTTGCGTGATGCGGGTTGGCACGAGAGATGGAGAGAGTCTAGCCGCTGGGTGTGTTGCCCTGCTCGGTCTTAGGCGTCTCGATCATCCAGCCGTAGATTTCGGCGACGCCCCAGGCGATAAAAGCCAGCAACAGCGCGGCGATCAGGATACGAAGGACATGCTGACCCCGCCGCCCTTGACGGGCTTTGTTTTCAGGAACGATTTTTGGCATGGTCTGGCTCCATATTTGGCGCCGGCGGGCGGAGCTAGCGGGGCATTGGCTGGTAACGGCTCCCCGCTGCGAAAGTTCCGGCTCGACAAGGCGGCAAACGGGCCGGTTGGCCTGATCAATCAGCGGGGCCGGCCACTGGGGGCGTAGTGGACGACAATGGCCAGACAAAGCCGGGCCTGCCGGTCGATATTCGCCGTGTGGTGGGCGCTGCGGACCGCCTTGCCGTGCTGCACGGCCTCGACGCGCTGGATACGGCTGCCGACCCTGATTTCGACCGTATCAGCGGTCTTGCCGCTTCGGCGATGCAAACGCCTGTCGCACTGATCACGCTGGTCGATGCCGAGCGGCAGTGGTTCAAGTCCTGTATCGGCCTCGACGAGACCGAAACCGCAACCGAGACATCGTTCTGTGCCCACACCATCGCAGCCGGCGACGTGCCGATGGTGGTGGCCGACGCGGCGGCGGATCCGCGGTTCAAAGCCAATCCGCTGGTCACCGGCGAGCATCACATCCGCTTTTACGCCGGCGTGCCGATCGTGGTCGACGGCGCACTGATCGGCACGCTCTGCGTGCTCGACCGGAAGCCGCACGCACGTCCCTCTTCTGTCCAGCTCGACCAGCTGTCGGCGCTGGCTGGCCTCGCCGCCAGCCTGTTCACGCTGAAGGATGCAACCCGCAGCGCGGCGATTGCCGAGGCCGCACTGGTTCGAGAGGAAAAGCGACGCGCTATTGCGCTCGACGCGGCTTCGCTCGCCAGTTGGGCATGGGATATCCGCAGCGACATGATCGACTGCGATGTCCTGCTGTCCGAATTGTTCAACTTGCCCAAGTCGAACAGGCTGAGAGCGCGCGACATCCTGACCGCCATCGACCCGCGCGACGTTCATCAGACCGAAACACGCTTTCGCGACGCGCTGACCGGCAGCGACGATTATTTTGGCGAATACCGTGTCAAAGGCCTCGATCCGCCGCGATGGATCGCAACGCGCGGCCGCGTCATAGAGCGCGACGGCGAGGGCAAGCCGACGCTGATCTTCGGCGTCAACTACGACACCACCGAACGCAAGCTTGGCGACGAACGTCAACGGCTGTTGCTGCGCGAGCTCAATCACCGCGTCAAGAACACTTTGGCAACCGTACAGGCGCTGGCGACGCAGACCGTTCGCCATGCCCGTCAGCCAAGCGAATTCCTTGAAGCTTTCAGCGCCAGGCTGCAGGCGCTGGGCGTTGCGCACAGCCTGCTGTCGGACCGCGAGTGGCGCGGCATCGGCATCCGCGAGTTGGTGGAGATCGAGGTAAAGCCGTTTCAAACCGCTGGACAATCGCGCATGGCGATCTCCGGCACCGATGTCCTGCTCTCACCCGACCAGGCAGTCGGGCTCGGCCTGATCCTGCATGAACTGGCAAGCAACGCACTACAATATGGGGCGCTCTCGGTTTCTTCCGGAAAGGTCGATCTCGATTGGAAGGTGCAAGGCAGGAAGGGTGCACGACGTCTGTTGCTGGCGTGGCGTGAAAGCGGCGGCCCGCGGGTTGCGCCGCCCGAACGCCATGGCTTCGGCTCGATCCTGATCCGCCGCAGCCTGGCCAAGGTCATTTCCAGCGAGGTGACCCATGAATTCCGGCCCGACGGCGTAATCGCCGAAATATCGATGCCGCTCGACGATTTGTGACGCGAGGATTTTACGACCGGGCGCCAGAATCGTTTGCGCCGAACTATCCGCTTCCGAACTATTTCCCTTTGCCGGTATCCGGATCGTCGGAGTCGGGCTTCACGTTCTCGCGGTAGATGGCGTAGGCTGCGAGTGCTATCGCCGGGCCGAGAATGGCGCCCAATCCGCCCTTCGCCACGCCACCTTTGCCCTTGAGCAGCGCCGGCAGCACGGCGAGTGCAGCGGCGATGCCGACCGCCTTCATGTCAGCGTTGCGTCGCTTCGCCCGGCGTCTGGCGCGCGAGCCGGCCGACATCCGGTAGACGAGCAGGATGAGACCGGCGATTGCCAGAAAGCCGATCCCGAAGCTCAGCGACGCCGCCATCGGCCCATAGCGGGCCGCCGTCCAGATATAGGCCGCCCCGACCAGGAAGCCGAGGCCGCACAGCGCCGCGAGTGCTGCGACCGAATAGACCATCGCAGCGACGCGCGCGCGTTGTATCGCCGCAATGGTTTCGCCCGAGGCGAGGCCCGAGATCAGCGATGCAAGCATTCCCATGCGTGCAGAACTAGCGGCGCGCGAGGAGTGCGAAGAGGAACCCGACGCCTGCGGCGATCGCCAGCGAAGTCACAGGCTTTTCGCGCATATGGGCTATCAGCTGCGCCTCGATGTCCTTGGCGTTGCTGCGCAGGCTGTCGAAGGCTGCTTCGCCCTGGGTTCGCAACTGCTCGACGCCCTCGGCGGCGGCGCGGCGCGCAGCCCCGTAGCCATGTTCGCCAGTTTTGGCCAACAGCTTGGTAAGTTGGTCGATGTCGGCCTTCAGTTGTGCGATGTCGGCCTCAATATCGGAATTCGTGCGGGCTTCGTTCGCGGCCTTTCCTGCGGCAGTCGCCATTGCTTCACTCTCCTTGCTTTTGCTCGGTCGAAAACGCCCAACAGACCCCAAGGTTCCGGCACGAACCTCTTCTAACCCTATCTCCGGCAGCGCTCGTTGCAAATGCCTTGCAAGGGCCGAGGCCGACGCATCCGCCGGCATGTCTTTTTTAAATGACAGCATGCCAAATAGCGATCATGACTTCCCCGGTTTCAAGATAGAGACGCATTTAAGGAGATATTGCTGCGTGGGCCCATCGCTTGACGGTTTGCGGATTCTTATCCTGGAAGATGAGTTCCTGATTGCCATGGATATCGAGCAGCTTTGTCGCGACTACGGCGCGCTCGATGTGGTCATCGCCCGTGATCTGACTGAGATCGAACAGCAAGACGTTGCCGCGCAGTTCGACGTGGCCATCGTCGACCTCATGCTGAGCGGCGTTTCGACGCTTCAATTTGCTTCACGGCTGCGTGAAGCTGGCATCCCGTTCGTCTTCGCCTCGGGCCAGTCGGATATGGACGAGATCAAGAAATCCTTTCCCGGCGTCAGACTGGTCACCAAGCCCTATTCGGGAGACGATCTCGTCGAGGCAGTGGCAGCGGCCTGCAGGCGCTGAGGGCGCGGAGCGGCTCGAACACGCCCACGCTTCACGCTGCCGTCGACCCCGTTACCTGAGCCGAAATTGCGTCCGGGCCATACTCGTCTTCACCGGAGATCTTCAAGATTTCCTGCAGCCGCGTGCGGGCGCGGCTGACGCGGCTCTTGATCGTTCCGACGGCGCAGCCGCAGATCTCGGCCGCTTCCTCGTAGGAAAAGCCCGATGCGCCGATGAGGATAATGGCTTCGCGCTGGTCTTCGGGCAGCAACTCGAGCGCGCCGCGAAAGTCTTCGAGGTCAAGCTGGCCGTGCTGGGCCGGATGAACGGCAAGTCTGGCCGTCATGACGCCATCGCTGTCCTGCACCTCGCGGCCGCGCTTGCGCATCTGCGAATAGAATTCGTTGCGCAAGATCGTGAACAGCCATGCCTTCAGATTGGTGCCGGGCTGGAAGCTTTCATGCTTGTCCCAGGCCTTGACTAATGTTTCCTGCACCAGGTCGTCGGCCTTGTCGGCATTTTGCGTCAGCGACACGGCAAAAGCCCGCAGGCTCGGGATCGAGCCGAGCAAGTCGGTCTTGAAGCCCTGGGAGACGGCCGCCATGCCTCAGTCCTTCTTCTGTACAGGTTCGGCCTTTTCCAACTGGCTGAGCAGTTGTGCGAAGCGATCCGGCACATTGTCGGAGACCAGCTCGTCGTAATATTGTTTGAGTTTGCGGCCGATTTCCGAGTTCGGCCCAAGCGGGTCGCGGGAAGCAGCCCGGCGCCCGTTGCCAACGCCAGCCGTGGTAGCTTTCGTCATGTTCTTCATTTCGCCCTTTGTCCCAGCCTTAAGCCGCCCTTTCAACACATAACGCAAGGCAAGCGGCAGCCTCGTCTGGTTGCCCAACCCCGCCCTAAACGCCAGCCCGCATACTTAGTTCCGCATGACCGGAACTTTTTCGCACAACCCGCGTTTCTAACTTTGGGCTTGCGAACCGTTTTTAGCTGTAACATGTAATCACGTCATATGAGGGAGACGTCCGATATGAGCCTATCAGCAACCATCGCTCCGCACCTGCCGTTCCTGCGCCGCTTCTCGCGCGCCGTATCCGGATCGCAGGAGAGCGGCGACGCGTTGGTCGCCGCAATGCTCGAGGCCATCATTGCCGATGTCGATATCTTTCCGGACGCATCGAACGACCGCATCGCACTCTACAAGGTCTTTGCCAAGCTCTTCACCTCGGTGGCCATTCGCGTTCCGCAGGAGCATGCCCAATCGGCATGGGAGCAGCGCGCCGCGGCCAATCTGAATGCAATCGCGCCTCGTCCCCGCCAGGCCTTTCTGCTGGTCGCCGTCGAAGGCTTCAGCGAAGACGAGGCGGCGGAGATTCTCGACGTCGACGAACAGGAATTCTCAGAACTTCTCGCTCAGGCGAGCAACGAGATCTCCCGTCAGGTGGCAACCGACGTGCTGATCATCGAGGATGAGCCGCTGATCGCCATGGATATCGAGGAAATGGTCGAAAGCCTCGGCCACCGCGTCGTCGGAACAGCGCGCACCCACGCGGAGGCGGTGGCGATGTTCGGCAAGGCGCGGCCAAAGATGGTGCTTGCCGATATTCAGCTCGCCGACGGCAGTTCGGGCATCGCGGCCGTCAATGAAATCCTGTCGTCCACCTCGGTGCCGGTGATCTTCATCACCGCCTTTCCCGAGCGGTTGCTCACCGGCGAGCGGCCGGAACCGGCTTTCCTCGTCACCAAGCCATTCAACCCGGATATGGTCAAGGCTCTTATCAGCCAGGCCCTGTTCTTTGACCGGCACGCGAAGGCCGCGGCATAAAACAGCTGGCGACCGAGTTGCGGCCGCCAGGGTGTGGGATAGCCACTCCCCTTGGACCGGATGGGGGCGTGACGCCGACTTAACACACGACAGCCAACTGCTGCCGAACCTGACGAGAACCTTTTCGCACACACCGCAGCAATTCGGGCCGTAACGATTTTCAGCATCGTCTTTTTCGGGAAATGGTGGAACAAACGGAGGCGAATCACGTTTTCACCGCAGCATTGGAAGGAGATGGATCATGCTTTACTGGGCGCTCGTATTTCTCGTCGTGGCGATCATCGCCGGTGCGCTTGGTTTCGGCGGCATCGCTGGCACTTCGGCCGGCATAGCGCAGATATTGTTCTTCATCTTTCTCGCCTTCCTGATCATATCGCTTATTGCCGGCCTGATCAGACGGGCGTGAATGCCAAGCGGCCATTCAAGCGAACACTGGAAGCCGCACCCCTCAAACGGTTTCCAGCCACCGCCGGGCAGTGTCCTCCAACGGGATGCCGCTCGGCGGACCGCTTATTAGGGCTCGATCCGAAGCTCCTCCTTTTGGAACCCATTTTTCCGTGAGCCGTTCAGCCCGACGTGGGTTGAGCAAATTACCGATGCGTTCCAGAGTCGGAAAAATGAAAGACCGCGGCCAGAGGGATGAGATCATCGCTCTGCATCCCGCCGAAAGCGGAATGCAGCTTGGCCGAGCCCTTCTCCACGCCTTGCACAATGCCGGGATTTCCGTTCTATACCAGGATCGCGAGATGAAGACGGTGTGGGCGCGCAACATGCGCGCACCATGGACCTCTGATGCCTCCGACAACAACGGCATCTTGCCGCCGGCGCAGGCAGAGCGTATCGGCGCCGCCAAGCACGACGTCATCGTCTCCGGCAATCCTCAACATCTCGAACTCAGCGTGCCGGCCGATGATGGCGCCCGCTGGTTTCAGGTATGGATCGACGCCGACCGCAGCGAGACCGGCGCGGTGCAGGGCGTCGTGACCACCATGGTCGAAACAACCGAGCAGAAACGCCGGGAGCAGACGCTGAAGGCGCTGCTGCGCGAGGTCAGTCACCGCTCCAAGAACCTTTTGGCCATCATCCAGAGCATCGCCACCCAGACGGGGCGTTATTCCGGCAGCATTGACGATTTCCTGACGCGTTTCCGGGGCCGATTGCAGTCGCTGGCCTCCTCGCAGGACCTAGTTACGTCATCCAACTGGCGGGGAGCGGCGCTGCGCGAGCTGGTTTCCGGTCAGGTCGGAAGGTACGGCGCGGACCCCATGCACAGCCTGCGTTTCCGCGGCGCAAATCCATATCTCAATCCCAATGCTGCCTTGCACATCGGCTTGGCCATGCATGAGCTCGCCGTCAATTCGGTCAGCTATGGCGCGCTGTCGCGCAGCGACGGTTTCGTCGAGGTGACGGCCGATCTGACGGCCGCTTCCGCTGGCGAGCCTGCGCTGTCGCTGACATGGGCCGAAGTGATCGGAGCCAACGACAATCAACGCAGCGAGAAGCGTTTTGGCAGCGTCGCACTTGAACGCGTCGTGCCCACTTCGTTGAATGGAACGGCGACACTTGAGATCACCGGGAACCGCCTCGAATACCGTCTTGTCGTTCCTCACGGCAATTTCGAGACGGATTGAACGAACGGCGGCCGCAGGAAGAAGGCTGGCTGCATCACCCCGCCTTAACCGACTGTTCACCATAAAGTCCGATCCTGTCCGAACGTGCCGATTCAGCGGACATTGATTGAGTTTGGCACAATATGAAAGGAATGGGCCTTGACGGCTGCCGACTTGAACAGACTGGAACAGGCCGCTCGCGTCTCGATGGGCGGTTTTCAGGATCCCGACGTGTCCGCAGCGCCCGCGCCTCGTGCTTTGCCCCTTCGCTTCGCCGCCTTTGCGCTTATGGCCGCGATCGTCCTGACCGCCGCGTCCCAGTTGATCTGATCGAGCTCGCCTCTGCTTGATTCCTTTGAAACCGCGGCCGAGTGCACGGCGGCGCGCCCCCGTTCGCGGTCATCGACCGGCAGGGCCAAGCCCAACATGTCGGCGCCAAATGTCTTGCCGTCGATCCTGCGCTCGAGGACGGCTATGACAGGATTGTCTGGAATGTGCATCCCGACGCCACGCTCGATGCGTCCTTGGAGATTTCCGAGTTCGTGGTAGCATCGAACGGCGCACGTCCGAAAAGACTATCTTAATCAACAATGAAATCGTGCGCGCAGAGGCCGCACTTTCATGCTAGATGGCGGCTGGAGCTTGTTAAAGTGAGGACAAAGTGAGGATGACTCCATGCGGAAGATGATTATTGCCATGGTTGCCGTGGTTGCGGTCAGCGGCTGCACCACCACGGAAGAGAACGTGGGTATCGGCACTGTGGGCGGCGCGCTTATTGGTGGCGCTGTCGGCGGCGGCAAGGGCGCTTTGATCGGCGCTGGCGCTGGTGCGATTGGCGGTCTGCTGGTTCGCCGCCTGCAAAATGGCTACTGCCAATACAGAGATCGTCACGGCCGGATCTACACAGCTCGCTGCAACTAGTTTCGAGCTCCAGGCGAACAGCAAACGCGGAGGCAGACCACCTGTCTCCGCGTTTGCACTTCCAAAGCGCTGTCGCGATGCGGCTCACGAGACGGCGTTTCAAGCCGGCAGCGGAACCTTGATTTCCACGTTCAAGCCGTTTTCGTGAAAATCGCGCCTGATTGTGCCACGCAACTCGCGTGTGACGTTGAGATCGATCAGTCTGGTGCCGAAACCGCTCTTCGCCGGTGTCTCGAGCTTCCTCTGCCCGGCCTCGCGCCAGTTGAGAGCCAATGTCCGGGCTCCGCCGCGGCCTTCGAGCGACCAGTCGACCTTGAGCGCACCGACTGAATTGCCGGTTTCGCCATGCTTCAGCGCATTCGTCGCCAGTTCGTGAAAGACGAGGCCGAGTGCCTGCGTCGTCTTTTCGTCGAGAAGAACCTCCGGTCCCGACAACAGCCCTTCAGGAAGCTCGCTTCCGAACACCTGGCCAAGCTCGATGCGCAGCAGGTCGCCGAGATCGGCTTTCTGCCAGCGTGAGCGCGTCAGCATGTCCTGGGAAGCCGCCATCGCCTGCAGCCGAGCCGAAAATGATGCCGAGAACTCTTGGACGTCGGCGGTGTGCGATGCTGTCTGGCGCGCGATTGCCAGCACCCGCGTGATCGAGTTCTTGATGCGATGCTTCATCTCCTGCAGCATCAGGTCTTTTTCCAGCAGGCTCTTTTCGGTCGTTTCGTGAAGCAGCGAGACCGCCTCATAGGCCCGCTCCTGATAGCGGGCCACCAGCGCGATGGCGCCCGCAAGCAGTAGCCCAAACAATCCGAGCATCACCGGAATGGCACGCGAGGAAGGTTGCGAGAAAGCACTTGTCGGCCTGAACAGGACGACCCACGGCCGACCGGCAACGGTGATCTTGCGGGTGATCAGCAGCCTGTCGCCAAGGGCTGAAACAGGCGGCGTTTCCGACTGGAACAGCAGGTTGTCACTGTTCACAGCGCCGTCATAGATTTCGGTGTTGACCGGCAACAGAGGTGCCCGGCTGAGCGCAGCCTGGAACAGGTCCCGGGAGCGGAAGGCCGCATAGAGGAAGCCGGCAGTCGAAGATCTCGATGCGTTGACGGCGTCCGGCGCGGTTTCGACATTGAGCCGGACGAAGACGAGGAACCCGGTGAAGGTCTGCGCGGCACCCGTATCCTTGCCGAGCTGCACGAGCCCGCTGGCGTGCAGCTGGTCGTCGACCATCGCCTTTTCGATCGCCTCGCGCCGCACCGGCCCGGTGAACATATCATAACCGATGCTGGATTTATTGGACGGGTCCAGCGGCTCGAACAGCACGATGGGCGTACGCCACGGCAAGTTCGTGTCGGGATAGATCGGATGGCTTGCGCCGTGATCGTGCAGGATATCGCGCTCGACCGCCGCCTCGTTTCCAGTTTTCGCCAGGCGGAGGAAGCCGATGCCGCGCAGGCCGGCGAAATTATTGTCGATGTCGAGCGCGTTGAAGAAAGCCTTGAACTCGCCTTGCGAGATACCGCCATTGCGCGCATCGAACAATGCCCGGGTTGAGCGCAGCAGCGACAGGTCCAGGTCGATGCGGCTTTCGATCCGGTTAAGCGCGTCGTCCGCCGTCGCCTCGAATTTTATACGGGCGGCTTCCTGGGTGGCAAAATAGGCAAAACCCGCCATCGTCAGGCTGATCAGCGCGACGGCGATGAAAGCTACGGTCGGAAAGAGTTTCTTCAATTGCTGATACGTCCCGTGGACGGTTCGGCATCTTTATGGGCAACTCCCGACGCCAACACAATGGCGAGGCCAAAGCATGGTGACTGCTGGCACATTTTGGCGACTTGTGATTAGCCGGCTAATTCTCGTTCAGGCCGCGATCTTCAGGGCGCCCGGCCCTGGGATGGCGCCGGGCGGGCACTTGCCGAGGATGATCATGCCGAGCACCTCGTCCTGGGTGACATCGGTCGTGCGCGCCGTGCCGACAACCCGACCGTTCTTCATGACGCAGACGCGGTCGGCAAGCTCGAACACGTCATGGATGTCATGGCTGATCAGGAAGATGCCAATCCCGTCCGCCTTGAGCTGCCTGACCAGTTCGCCGACCTGCGCCGTCTCCTGCGGCCCGAGTGCCGCCGTCGGCTCGTCCATGATCAGGATGCGGGCGTTGAACAGGATGGCGCGGGCGATCGCAACCGACTGCCGCTGGCCGCCCGAAAGCTTTACCACCGGTTCCTTGAAGCGCTGGAAACGCGGATTGAGCCTGCCCATCACCTTGCGCGCTTCGGCCTCCATGGCGACATCGTCGAGCGTTCCCCAGCCGGTCATCAGCTCGCGGCCGAGAAACAGGTTGGCGGCCGCATCGACATTGTCGGCCAGCGCCAGTGTCTGGTAGATCGTCTCGATGCCGTACTTCTTGGCGTCGCGCGGATTGGAGATCGAAGCCTCCTCGCCGTTGACGAAAATCTGGCCCGCATCACGCTTGTAGGCGCCGGACAGGATTTTTATCAACGTCGATTTTCCGGCACCGTTATGGCCGAGCAAAGCCATCACCTCGCCCGGGAAAAGATCGACCGAGGCGTCGTCGACGGCGCGAATGCCGCCGAAGGCGATCGAAATGTTGCGCATCTCGATCAGCGGCGTGCCCGTGGGAGCGGTCCTGTCTGCCATGCTCGTTCTCCTCACTAGACCCGTTTGCGATAGACGGTATCGAGCCACACCGCGACCACCAGCACGGCGCCGACAACGATGCTCTGCAGCGGCGAATCGATGCCGAGCAGCACCATGCCGGATTGCAGCGATTGCATCAAAAGCGCGCCGAGCATGGCGCCGAGCACCGTGCCGGAGCCGCCGGCGAGCGACGTGCCGCCGATCACGGCCGCCGCGATGACCAGCAGCTCGTCCAGGGTCCCCAGCGCATTAGTCGACGCGTTGAGGCGCGCCGATGCGATCGCCGCACTGATCGCGGCCAGCACGCCCATGATCATGAACACCTTCATGGTGACCCAGCGTGTGTTGATGCCGGCGAGTTCGGCCGCTTCCGGATTGCCGCCTATGGCAAAGACATAGCGGCCGAAACGGGTGCGTCTGGTGATGAAGGTCATGACGATGCCCGCGGCCACGGCCATCAGCACAGGTATGGCGATGCCGTGGGCGATGAACAACCCGCCCTCGGGAACGGTGATGCCGTTCTGCTGGGCATATTGGCGTACGATGCCGACCGGCCAAGGATAGGAATTGGCGATCCACACGGCGCCGAGGATGGCGGCGCAGGCTATCACGCCGAGCAAGCTTTCCGCCCAGACAGGGCGCAGCGGAAAGTTGAAGCGCTTGCGCTGCGAGCGGCCGTTGAAGAGCATGAAGGCAACGGCCGCGCAGGCGAGGACACCGACGATCCAGCTCCAGGTGGCGCCGATCGAGCCCCGTGGTCCGCCGCCCATCAGCTGGAAGGTCCTGTCCAGCGGCGCAACGGTGCGCCCGCTGGTGATCAGCCATGCCATGCCGCGCCAGACCAGCAATCCGCCGAGCGTCACGATAAAGGCAGGAACCTGGAGATAGGCGATGATGAAACCCTGAAACGCTCCGATAGCCAGGCCGAGCACCAGGCCGGCGGCCAGTGCGATGACCCACAGCCAGGGGCTGCCAAGCTGAAATCCCATGATGCGGACGAGGAATTCGGCCTGCGCCACGCCCATCACCATGCCGATCACGCCTTCCACGGAGCCGACGGAAAGATCGATGTTGCGCATCACGATGACCAGCACCATGCCGGTCGCCATGATCGCCACCGACGAGGTCTGCACCGAAAGGTTCCAGAGATTGCGCGGCGTCAGGAAGAGCCCGCCCGACAGTATGTGGATCCCGACCCAGATGACCAGCAGCGCGCCGACCATGCCGAGCATGCGCGTGTCGAGTTCGGTTGCCTTGAGAAATCGGGCAACGACGCCGAGCTCCGATTCCCGCGCCCGGTCTGCCGTCGAGCTGTCGACCGGCGTGTTGGAAGTCGTGTCGGTCATGATGTTTCTCCCGCCGGGTTGCCGTCTGCCGCGGATGCCGGAAGCAGCCTAGAAGTTATCCGCCGGAAGCGGAAAAACAATTCTTTCTTGAAAAAACGCCGCGGCAAGCGGCCGCGGCGTTCGGACTTCTCGGAAACTCGGATCAGTTGCAGACCGGAACAGCGCCCGCCGCCACGCCCGCGCAGACCTCTTCTTTCTTGATCCAGCCGGCGTCGATGACGACGTTGAGGTTGTCCTTGGTGATGGCGACCGGGGTCAGGAACAGGGACTTTACGGTGTTGCCGCCGGGCGTGGTGAAATCCTTCACGCCGGCAATGTCGGTCATCTGCTTGCCGTCGGCCAATTGCGAGGCGATCTCGGCGGCGTTCTTGCCGAGCTCGCGCGCGTCCTTCCACACCGAGACCGTCTGTGTGCCGAGCGCGATGCGATTCAGCGCGGCGTGGTCGCCGTCCTGGCCCGAGACCGGAACCGATCCAGCCAACCCTTGCGCCGTCAGTGCGGCGACGACGCCGCCGGCAGTGCCGTCGTTAGCGGCGACCACCGCATCGACCTTGTTGTCGTTCGCGGTCAGGAACTGTTCCATGTTCTTCTGGGCGTTGGCCGGCAGCCAGCCGTCGGTATAGGCCTCGCCGACATTCTTGATCTTGCCGCTGTCGATGGCGTCCTTCAGCACTTCCATCGAACCGGCAAAAAGGAAATCGGCATTCGGATCGGCGCCCGAGCCCTTGATGAAGACATAGTTGCCTTCCGGCTTCACCTTGAACACGTCGCGGGCCTGCATGCGGCCGACTTCCTTGTTGTCGAAGGTCAGGTAAAAGACGTCCTTGTTCTCGATCAGCCGGTCGTAGCCGACAACCGGAATACCTTCGTCCAGCGCCTTCTGCACGGCCGGCCCTATCGCCGAGGCGTCCTGCGCCAGGATGATCAGTGCGTTGGCGCCCTGCGAGATCAGGCTCTCGACGTCGGTGAGCTGCTTGCCGGGGTTGGACTGTGCGTCGGCGGAAATATACTTGTCGCCTGCGGCCTCGATGGCCGCCTTCATTGCGGCTTCGTCGGTCTTCCAGCGCTCTTCCTGGAAGTTCGACCAGGAAACGCCGATGACCTTGTCCTTAGCCTGCGCCACCGACGCAAGCGCCAGCGTCATGGCGACACCCGCCAGAATGGCGGTCGTGAATTTCTTCATCATATCCTCCCTGCGCCGCGTACGGCGTGACCAATTGGCCCCAAAGGCCAGCTTAGAGGCGCTAATTTTTTCGAGCCTCGAAAAAATACTGGCCCGATCTCCCGCTGCTGTCAACATCGATTCTGATGGATTTTGATGTTGCTGCGAGTTTTTTCGAGCTTCGGAATAAACGATGACAGCGCCACCTGCATCTGACACTATTTGCCTCATCTGACACTATTTGTCGGCATTACCGACGGCTTCCGGTTCATGAGCGGCCGCGGCAAACCGGGAGGAAAGCAAAACGATGTCGGTCGGAATCCGCCATGACGATTTGCGCCGGCGCAACCGGGCGATGGTGATCTCGGCCGTGCGCCGGGCCGGCCAGCCATCGCGTACGGAGATCGCCGCAACCACCGGCCTCAGCCATTCGACCATATCGGCGATCTCCTCCGACCTGATACGGGAAGGCATCCTCGCCGAGAGCAAGGCAAGCGAACCCGTTTCGTTGAAACGCGGTCGTCCGCAGGTCGGCCTCGCCCTCAATCCGGAAGCGGCGGCGGTGCTGACCGTGGTGTTGTCGCTGAATTTCCTGTCGGCCGCCATCATCGACTATGCGGGGCAGGTGGTCGCCGAGGAACAGCGCCGGCTGGACACGCTGACCATGCCGCGCGACGAACTGATCCGCGAATGCATGGCCATCGTCCGGCGCCGGCTGGACGATCCAGATCTTGACGTCCGCAGTGTCGCCCGCATCGCCCTGGCGATTCAGGGAATTACCGACTCCCCTGCACGCGCCATGCTGTGGTCGCCGATCACGCCGCAGACGGACATCGCCTTTGCCGACATGCTGGAAGATGAATTCGGCATCCCGGCCACGGTGGAGAACGACTGCAATATGATGGCGGTGGCTTTGCGCTGGCGCGATCCGGATCGCTATCGCGACGACTTCATCGCCATCCTGCTTTCGCACGGCATCGGCATGGGGCTGGTGTTGAAGGGCGAGCTGTTCACCGGCACGCATTCCTCGGGCGGCGAGTTTGGCCACATGATCCATCGTCCGGGCGGCGCGCTCTGCCGTTGCGGGCGGCGCGGCTGCATCGAGGCCTATGCCGGCAATTACGCCATCTGGCGCAACGCCACGCAGATGAGCGAAGACAGCCAACCGGTCGCCGACGTCAGCGACGCCGACATGCGCGCGCTGGCGGTTCGGGCGCGCGAGAAGGACGGGCCGGAACGCGAAGCCTACCGCAAGGCCGGCGAAGCGCTGGGTTTCGGTCTCGGCTCGCTGTTCGCGCTGATCGATCCGGCACCGGTCGCAATGGTCGGCGCCAGTGCCGCCGCCTTTGATCTGATCGAGCCGGCCTTGCGGAAGGCCATCGCCCAGACCGCCGGCGGCCAGCATTCGGGCTCGATCTCCTTCGATACCGAGCCGAACGAATTGCCGCTGATCCGCGAAGGCTGTGCAATGCGGGCGTTAAGCTTCGTCGACCAGCAGATTTTCGCGCCGGGCGCGCAAATGAGGCCCGGCGTCAGAAAGAACGTAGCCTGACTGGGCGGGTCAATCTTCCCTGATCGCGTAGCCGGCACCGCGGATGGTGCGGATGACATCAGGCATGCGGCCGTTGTTGACGGCTTTGCGCAGCCGCCCGACATGCACGTCGACGGTGCGTTCGTCGATATAGATCGTCTCGCCCCAGACATTATCGAGTAACTGGCTGCGCGAGAAGACGCGGCCCGGATGCCGCATCATGAATTCGAGCAGCCGGAATTCGGTCGGCCCGAGCCGGATCTCGGTCTTCTTGCGATACACCCTGTGCGATTCGCGATCGAGCACGATGTCGCCGACCTTCAGCACGCTGGACAGCACTTCCGGCTTGGCGCGGCGCAGCAGCGCCTTGACCCTGGCCATGAATTCCGGTGTCGAAAACGGTTTGACCAGATAGTCGTCGGCGCCGGTCGAAAGACCGCGTACCCGGTCGCTCTCCTCGCCGCGCGCGGTCAGCATGATGATCGGCAGCCGTTCGGTTTCGGGGCGCACCCGCAACCGGCGGCAGAGCTCGATGCCGGAAACCGCTGGTATCATCCAGTCGAGCACCAGAAGATCGGGCACATTCTCCTGCAAACGGATCTCGGCTTCGTCGCCGCGTGTCACCACCTCGACCTGGTAGCCTTCGGATTCGAGATTGTAGCGGAGCAGCACACCCAACGGCTCCTCGTCCTCCACCACCATTATGCGTGGTGCGATCATCGGCTGGGCACCCCCATCATGTCGCCGGTGCGGACATTGTCGTTTCGTCTTGCTTCGGACGATTGACCGGCAATTGCTCGCCGGTCAGCACATAATACGCATTTTCGGCGATGTTGGTGACATGGTCGCCGATCCGCTCCAGATTCTTGGCGCAGAACAGCAGATGCGTGCAAGCGGTGATGTTGCGCGGGTCTTCCATCATGTAGGTCAACAGTTCGCGGAACACCGACGTATATTTGACGTCGATGCGCTCGTCGGCGGCGCGTAGCTTGGCCAACGCGGCCGCATCGCCTGCAGCATACTCCTCGATGACGCCCTGCACCTGGATGAGCACCAGCTGCGCCATCGCATCGATGGAATGCGATAGGTCGCGCGGTGTGACGCTAAGGCCGACCGCACTCACACGCTTGGCGATATTCTTGGCAAGGTCGCCGATGCGTTCGAGATCGCCGGCCATGCGGATCGCCCCGACGACATGGCGCAGATCGTGGGCCATCGGCTGGCGCTTGGCGATCAGGGTGATGGCGCGGTCGTCCAGTTCGCGTTGACGCGCATCCATGATGGCATCGTCGGAAACGACGCGTTGCGCCAGCACGTTGTCAGAATTCAACAGGGCCTTGGTCGCCCCGCCGACCATCGAACCGGCGAGGTCGGCCATGTCGCGGATCAGCTTGCTGATCTGCTCGAGATCCTCGTCGAAAGAAGCGACTGTGTGTTCGCCCATGGTCCTGTCCTTATATGCATGATCGGAACGGCTCAGCCGAAGCGGCCGGTGATGTAATCCTGCGTGCGCTTCTCGCGGGGCGACGTAAAGATCTTCTCGGTCCGGTCGAACTCGACCAGTTCACCCAGATACATGAAGGCGGTCTGGCGCGACACGCGCGCCGCCTGCTGCATGTTGTGGGTGACGATGACGATCGTGTAATCGGCTTGCAACTCGTCTATCAGCTCCTCGATCTTGGCGGTCGACAGCGGGTCGAGTGCCGAAGCCGGCTCATCGAGCAGAATGACTTCCGGCTTCACCGCCACGGTGCGGGCAATGCAAAGCCGCTGCTGCTGGCCGCCTGACAGGCTCAAGCCGCTGGCGTTGAGCTTGTCCTTGACCTCGCCCCACAGCGCGGCCCGCTTCAACGCTTGTTCGACGCGGCCGTCCATTTCGGACTTGCCGAGATTCTCATAGAGCCTGACCCCGAAGGCGATGTTCTCGTAGATCGACATAGGGAACGGCGTCGGCTTCTGGAACACCATGCCGATCTTGGTCCTCAGGAGATTGAGATCCTGCGAGCGGTCGAGAATGTTCTTGCCGTCGAGCAGCACCTGGCCCTCGGCTGTCTGCTTCGGGTAGAGTTCGTAGATGCGGTTGAACACACGCAGCAGCGTCGATTTCCCGCAGCCCGAAGGGCCGATGAAGGCAGTGACGCTGCGCTCGGGCAGCGACAAGGTGATGTCCTTCAACGCCTTGCTCTGGCCGTAGTAGAAGTTGAGGTTCTTGACCTCGATCTTCGTCTTCTCGGCGACCGTTTCGGTCATCGTCATGTCCGGGGACAACATCTGTGTCATCTGTCCTCTCTGCGTCCGGTAAGGCTGCGGGCGAGGATGCTCAAGCCCAGAACCGTCAGGGTGATTATGAGTGCGCCGGTCCACGCCAGTTGCTGCCATTCCTCGTAAGGGCTGAGAGCGAACTGGAAGATGGTCACCGGCAGGCTGGCCATCGGCGCGTTGATATTGCTGCTCCAGAACTGGTTGTTGAGCGCGGTGAAGAGCAGCGGCGCCGTCTCGCCGGAAATGCGTGCTATCGCCAGCAATATGCCGGTGACGATGCCGGACAATGCGGCGCGGTAGGCGACCGAACGGATCACCACCCAACGCGGCGCGCCGATCGCGGCACCGGCTTCACGCAACGCGTTCGGCACCAGGTTGAGCATGTCTTCAGTGGTGCGCACGACCACCGGAATGACCAGGATGGCAAGCGCAACGGCGCCGGCTATGGCCGAGAAATGCCCCATTGGCCGCACCATCAACTCATAGACGAACAAGCCGATGATGATCGAGGGCGCCGACAACAGGATGTCGTTGATGAAGCGCACGACGGTGGTGATGCGCGAGAAACGCCCATATTCGGCCATGTAGGTTCCCGCCAGCACGCCGATCGGCGTGCCGACGACAACGGCGATGATCGTCATCAGCAGGCTGCCCGCGATTGCATTGAGCAGGCCGCCGGCCTCGCCTGGCGGTGGCGTCATCTCGGTGAAGACCGCGAACGAAAGCCCGGCTGTGCCCTTATAGACCAGTGCACCGAGAATGAGCGCCAGCCAGGCAAGCCCGATGCCGGCGGCGACGACGCAAAGCGCCATCATCACCGAATTCCTGGCTTTGCGGCGGCTGTGGAGCGATGAGGATGTCGACATCGGTCAGGCTCCCGTACGGGCGTCGATCCGCATCAGCATATAGCGGGCGGCGGCAAGGATCAGGAAAGTGATGACGAACAGGATCAGGCCGAGCGAAACCAGAGAGGAGGTGTAGAGATCGCCGTCGGCCTCGGTGAATTCATTGGCGATGGTCGCCGAGATCGTCGTGCCCGGCGCGAACAGAGAGGCGCTGATGCGGTGAGCGTTGCCAATGACGAAGGTCACCGCCATGGTTTCGCCGAGCGCGCGGCCGAGGCCAAGCATGACGCCGCCCATGATACCGATGCGGGTATAGGGAATGACCACGCGCCGGGTCACTTCCCAGGTCGTGCAACCGATGCCGTAGGCCGATTCCTTCAGCACCGCCGGCACCGTATCGAAGACGTCCTTGGTGATCGAGGTGATGAAGGGCAGCACCATGATGGCGAGGATCAGCGCCGAGGTTAGAAGGCCGATGCCGTAAGGAGGGCCGGCGAAAAGGCTGGATAGTCCCGGCACGCCGTGGAAGATGTTGATGATGAAGGGCTGTATCGTCGTCTGCAGGAACGGCGCGAACACGAACAGGCCCCAGATGCCGTAGATGATCGAGGGAATGCCGGCCAACAGCTCGACCGCTATGCCGATCGGGCGCCTGAGCGGGCGCGGGCAGAGTTCGGTGAGAAACACGGCAATGCCGATGCCGATCGGAACCGCGATCAGGATGGCGATGGCCGCCGTGACCAGGGTGCCGTAGATCGGCGCCAGCGCGCCAAATTTTTCCGTAACCGGATTCCAGCTCTCAGTCGTCAGGAAAGAGAACCCGAAGGACGACAGGGCCTGCCATGAGCCGGCAAACAGCGAGATTGCGACACCACCGAGGATGACCAGCACAAGAATTGCGGAAGCGCGGGTGAGTCCGCGGAATATGGCGTCTGTGAGCGCGAAGCGCCGCACCGTAGCTTCCCTGGCCCGGGCTGCAGATGATAGCATGGCATCGGAAGCGATGGTCATTGGGTCCTCGCGATTGAAGGCAACAGGGAGGGCGCCGTCGACGCCCTCCCTGGAGGAGATTACATAGCCGAGTAGAGCGGCTTGCCGTCGCTGCCGACGACTTCCTTGGCCCACATGGCCTTGACGCTCTCGACCACCTTGTCGGGCATCGGAACGTAGTCCAGCTCGCCGGCCATCTCGTCGCCCTTGTCGTATGCCCAGGCGAAGAATTTGAGCGCTTCGCCGGTGGTCGCGGCATCGTCCGGCTTCTTGTAGAGGAGGATCCACGTTGCCGCCGTCATCGGCCAGGACTCGGCGCCCGGCTTGTTGGCGAGGATGACGCCATAGCCCGGCTGCGAGCTCCAGTCGGCATTGGCCGCTGCCGCCGAGAATGCCGCCGCGGTGGGTTCGACCTTCTTGCCGTCCTTGTTGATCATGTCGGCGTGGGTGAGCTTGTTCTGCTTGGCATAGGCGTATTCGACATAGCCGATCGCGCCGCCGGTCTGGGAGACGTTGTTGGCAACGCCCTCATTGCCCTTGGCGCCGATGCCCACGGGCCATTCCACGGCCTTGTCGACGCCGACCTTTTCTTTCCAGTCCGCGCTGACGTCGCCGAGGTAGTATGTGAAGTTGAACGTCGTGCCCGACCCATCGGAACGGTGAACGACCGCGATCGCCTGCGAAGGCAGCTTGACGTCGGGATTGAGCTTCTTGATCGCCTCGTCATCCCAGCTCGTGATCTTGCCGAGGAAGATGTCGGCCAGCGTCGGGCCGTCGAGAACCAACTCGCCCGGCTTGATGCCTTCGAGGTTGACGACGGGAACGATGCCGCCCATCACCATCGGGAACTGAGCCAATCCGGACGATTCAAGCTCTTCGCCTTTCAGCGGCGCATCAGAAGCGCCGAAGGTAACGGTCTTGGCTTTGATCTGCTTGATGCCGCCGCCGGAACCGATCGACTGATAGTTAAGCCCAATGCCGGTGTCTTTCTTGTAAGTGTCGGCCCACTTCGCATAGATCGGGTAGGGGAAGGTGGCGCCGGCGCCGGAGATGTCCGCGGCGAGCGCGGCGGACAGGGTGAGGGTAGTCGTCGCCGCAGCCATTGCAATCGCAACGGCCGCCGAGCGGATGAAATGTCTCATGTGGCCTGCTCCTGTTCGGAATATGGTCTCTCGGCGCCATTCCTCCGGCGCCCGCTGAGGCCAATAGCCCCCGATTATTACAGTCGCATGACAGTTTCATGTCGCTCCGGTAACGTCGTCCAGCCGGGTTAAGAAGGAACGGCCGCGGGCTTTGTCGGCATGGGCCGCGGTTTGCCGCTGGAATCAGCAGCTTGCGTGAATTCCGGCCGGCTTTGTCCGCTCGACGATAGCAGCCACTGACCTTGAGAAGAAAAAAGCCGGACGGGAGCGCGTTGCATGCAGCCAGAACGTGTCATGGCCGCGCCATCGCCGAAACAGGTCCGTTGGGGTAAATCTGACCCTGTTTCTTGCCGGCGGTCGCTGCTCCCGCCCGTAACTGGAGGAGCGGAACTTCGAATATCCCATTGTCGCGACTGAGCGCGCCATTGGGTATGGTGCGATCGCACCATGGCCTTACGCTGGAAGCGGTGACGAATCGCAAGGTTTTAACTCGCCTCGCGCTGGACCTCCATCCGCGCCCGACCCGGCGCTCGATCTTTCGAGCGGGGCCTTCGACTGGAAGTGCGACGATTTCTACTTCACCTTACCTACTCCCTCTGCACTATTCCGCCGGTTGTCGGTTGGGCCGAAGCAGCGTTATAAGCTTGCAGGGGTGTTGCTGATGTTTCGACGGATTCTGCCTGTCTTCCTGTGCCTGGCGCTGCTTCTGGGAACCGGCTGCGCGCGCAGCTATGACGGCACCGTGATCATTCCCAAGCCGCTCGATGTTCGCCGTTTCTGGGACCGGCCTTCTCCGCAGGCGCAAGCCGAACAGTCGCAGCTGGAGACCGATGTCTTTCCTGTGGCGCCTCAAACGCCGAAAAGGCCGGCGGTGCGCCGGAGCGCAGCTTCCGTTGCAGCGCCACGAAGGAAGGTCGCCAACCCGCCCATGCTGTCATCGGAGCCGGCGAAGCCGCTCACCTGCAGGAATGTCAGCCAGCCCGGCAAACGGGCCCGCATGGTCTGCGAATAACCAACCGGCCGTCGGTCGATGCGTGCGGCTGTAGGCCTTGAAGCGGCTATCCGGCCAGCCGTTCGCCGTCTCGGGACATCGCCTGCCTTGGTCAGTCCGCCGGGAAAAAGGCCGGCCCGACCACTCTCACCGGCCGCGCGCCGATCGCTCTTTCGACCGACTGATGCTGGGCAGCCCCTGGTACCTCGGCAACCGGCGTTTTTTCCCCTGCGAGAGCGGTACCGGCGGTTTGGATCCCGGATTCAGGAATTTCCGCGACGATGCCAAAATCCGGCTTTGCCGTCGGCAACGGAATGATGGCGTTGCTCATGTTGGCCGGTGTCACGGTTCGTGCCCTGAGTTCGGCGACGCGCTGGTAATAGCGCTTGACATCGCAGGCCTTGAAGTTCGCGTCGTCGCGGTACCTGAAGGCGGTCGCAAGCTCCACATAGGGCTTTTGCGTCTCGAGCGCGATCATCTCTTCGGTCTCGCGGGTGGCATCGCTCAGCGTATAGAGTTCGACGCCGGCATCGTCGCAGATATAGCGGCACTGATCGACCGTTTCCTTCAGATCGTCGTTCTTGGCGAACTGCGATTTTGGCGCGGGGAAGAAATATCCGTCCGACAAGCGAACGCAAAACAGCATCCGATTGCCACCCATTATTGCGCCTGCGGACTGAGGTTTTGGTGCTGTGCGCTGCTGTGCCTGCGGCTGGTTCTGCTGCGCCTGCTGTTTCTTGGCAGCGGGGGCGGCGCAGCCTAGCGCGACGAACCTGGCCTTCAGGCCGGAGGTGTCCCTGCCCGAATTCGACAGTCTGGCGATCTGCCGTTGCACCTCCGCCTTGCTGCTTACGAGGTCGGCGCAGGGGTTGAAGAAGAACCCGGCCGTTTTCGCCGTGCATCGGCGCTGTCTCTCCAGCCTTTGAATCGCGGCGAGTTGCCGGCGTAGTTGGGCAAGCTCGGGGCTGGTCCCGGCGCCACGCCCCGCCGAAAGCAATTGGCTCCTGATCGCGCCGCAGCTATCCGCATAGGAGGAGGACGTGCCGAGCGCAACGGCTATTGCCGACACCAGCATCAGAATCGTGAGAAGCCAGAAGCGTGTCATTGGAGCGACCATTGTCCTTGTTGCGCCGAGAACAGGATTTCTTTGTCGACTATGGATAAGTACTGGCTAAATCAGTTTTACCTAATTGAAGTAGACCGCACCGCCACCAGAGACTTTAGTTCTAGTGTATTATATCCGCTGGCGTAAATTCAATATTACATTTTTATTTCAAGATTGAGACGAACCGGCAGCAACGCCGGCGAACTCGCGCCACGGCGAAGTTTGAAGCACCCGGCCGGATCCGCACCGCGATCAATCCGGCGTTACCGGCCGGCCGTTGCTGAAACCTTAGCCCCAAGTTCGGCGTTGAGCGGCCAAGGAGGAGACCGCAAATGTCGATTCATTTCACTGTCGCGGGCCTGACCAGGAATCTGTTCCATTCACTTGGGCTGGACCATGAACGCACACCGAGGCCGCTCGACCACGAGCAGAGGCTTTTGCTGGAGTGCTATCTCGCCGGCCAGATTCCGGAATCGGCCTGGAGCGACTATGTCTTCGAAATGCCGGAACTGGCGCGACATGTCGAGGCCAGACGAAGCCGCCACTAAAGCGCATCGCGGTCGACCGGGCCTCATGCGACGCGCTTAGGTTCTTGTTTTATACATGTCGTTGTCGCAAAACCGCTGCACACTTTTGCTCGACATGCGCTAGATCCCGAAAAGTAGAATCCGGTTGTCGGAAAAGATCAAGGCGAAGCCTGCACCCGCGTTGCAGGCTGTTTTTGTTTGGGCGAGTTGAATTGCAGAGTGAACACCTTGCCCGGGATGCCTTCAGCCAGCGCCGGTGAAAGGCTCAACGGCAGGCAGTGGTCCACGGCCGCAATCGCCGCATCGACAAAAGCTTGCCGCGCCTTCTCGTCGCCGGCCACGCGGATGGCAGTCGGCTTGGGCCGGCCGATCAGCGTGCCATTGCGCCTGAAGCTGAAGCTCAGGGTGACGGTGGAATTCCCGGCATTCGCTGGCGGGGTCCAGCACGCCTGGATGGCAGCCCCGACCTCGGGCATGGTGTTGAGCGTCGCTGCATTCGATTGACCGGCTGTGCCCGCCAGCATGGCGCCTGCAATCACCACCATTCCAGCAATGTTTTTCATGACAGGGCCTCTGTCCTTGAACCGCCCTCGAGGACGTGACTAACTTCGATGGTAGGGCCGACATCGGCGATGACAAGGTGCCAGCAACGCGCTTCATCAGCCATGCAGGCGTCGGGAAGCGCCGTCGACCGCAACTTCGGCAGGGCTGCAACAAGCAAAAGGCCGGCGAGCAGCCGACCTTTGCTTTCCATCCGCGCCAGTACATCCGTGGTCGCGGGCTGGAGGTGGATACAGTAGAAAGGGTTTCGGTTAACGAAACCTTAAGCTCCCCACATCGTGCAAACAGGGGAGAGTAAAAAGAATTACCCCAGATCGTTACCGGCTCCTGCAGAACGTACGGACGATCGCCGGCCTGCACGTGCCTCAGGCGTTGGCCTGCGACCGCACATAGGCGATATAGCCGCGCACATCGCCGGCCGGCTCGGCATAGGCCTTGCCGAGCTTCTTCTCGATCGCCGTCATATAGTCTTTTGCCCATTGGGGCAGCGCATAGTCGATGACGGCGAGGAACTCGAGCGTCGCCGCCAGACGGATGTCGGCGATCGACGGGTTCTTGCCGCCGATGAACGGCTTGCCGTTCCTGAAGAAGCTGTGAAAGACCTCCAGCGGCTCGGCAATTGCGGCCGCCGCGGCCTTCTGGGCTTCCGATTTCCTGTCGGGATGAGCGTCGCTGTGGCCGACCTCGCCGGCATATTGCGGGAAATTCAGTGCTGGATAGGTGGCGCGCGCCACATAGGGGTAGAGCGTGCCGATCAGGTAGAACATGGCACTGTCGATCATTGCCCGCTTGGCGGGTTCCTTAGGGTACAATTTTTCCAGCCCGTGCTTGTTGGCGAGGTACTGCATGATGGCGCAGCTTTCCCACAAGACACCTCTCGGCAGGCCCTTGTCCTCGATCATCGGGGTCAGGTGGGCCGGGTTTCGCGCCATATATTCAGGCGAGCGCGTGTGGCCCCATACGTCGGTCTCGGAATGGTCGAGCCCGGCCGCGCGCGCAAACACCCGTACGCTCATATTGTTGACGCTCGGCTTCAGCATGCTGAGCATCAGCGCGGGTTTTTTCGCTGATTTCGCTACGGCCTTCCGCGCGGACTTCGCGGATGCCTTGGCTGCAGGTTTTGCGGCGGCTTTCGTTGCCGACTTGGCGGACGCTTTCGACGCCTTGGCTGCAGGCTTTGTCGCGGCCTTGGCAACTGGTTTCGGAGCGGCCTTGGCGGCCGGCTTCTTCGCACTCTTCGTTGTCGTCTTTGCCATTGTGTCCTCCCTTTGTTTGGCCTGTCGTCAGTATGGATCTTTCGGAGCGCGGTCTTCCGACAAGGTCGCGCGGGAGCGCTCGACAAGCGCCTGGATCGCGTCGGCGAGATGCACCTCGGCTATTGCGTAGTCGCCGCGCGCGACGCGGATCTTGTGCGCCTGCATCAACACGTCGGCATGGGTGAAGCCCGCCGGCGGCTCGAAACGGTAGGAGGCGAGCTCGATCAGCAGGCCGAGCGGATCCTCGAAGTAGATCGAGTCCATGAAGCCGCGATCCTTGACGCCGCTGTGCTTGATGGCGCGCTCGTCGAGCCGGCCGACCGCCTGCAAAAAGGTGACGCGCGACACCGCGAAAGCGATGTGATGGACGCAGCCCGTATCGGTTGGCGTGCGCCGCTTGACCGGCGTGCGGCTCTCGTCGGTGAAGACGGTGATCAGCCGGCCGTCGCCCGGATCGAAATAAAGATGGCTTTCGCTGGCTTTGTCGAGGTTGGGCTGCTCGAAGATGAAAGGCATGCCGAGCACGCCTTCCCAGAAATCGATGGAGCTCTGGCGATCGGCGCCGACCAGCGTGATGTGATGGACGCCTTGTGATTGCAGCTTCTGCATCTGACTCCTCCCGGCCACGCCGTCTTGCCGCCGAACGGAAGTTCGGATGCCCAGTCGCGCTTGGATCAGCGCCCGGCATGTGACCGCGCCCGGCCTCGCTCGCCTGCGCTCCGCATTCCGCATCCTGCAGGAGTGCGGCCGGAGCTTTGATGAACGGATGCTAATTCAATCCGAGGCGTTGCGCCAGAAGCGCTGAGTTTTCAAGAACTCCACGCAGGCGCCAAGAGCGGCATCGGGATCGCGGACGCCTTCGCCGAGCTCGCCGAAACGATCCGTCGCCGGCAGCTGTAATGGTGCGGCAGCCCGCAGGTCGCTGGGTTTCCCGAGCGGCCGGTTTGGCGACGGCAGGTCAAAGGGGCCTCGTTGACGCATGCCGCGCCTGGTTCGGATTACGGGCATCCGCGGCCCTTAGATGAAATCACATATTCTTCATCGGCACGTCGGGATCGACATGTCCCCCATCGGCAGTGATCTTCAGCCTTGAGAGGTAGTGCTCCCATCCCCTTCGGTGGCTGTCACGCTCCTTTGCGTTCGGCAGTCCGCTGTGCGTGAAGCGGATCAGTGTCCCCGCATCCCTCGCGATCAGGTCGATCTCGACATGGCTGGAGCCGGGCGGCACGGTCTCGTTGTCTTCCCAGCCAAAACTGTAGGCAAGACGGTGGACCGGGATCACCTCGGTGAACTCACCGCGGGCCATATGGCGACCACCGACATTGACGAGGAACAGACCGCCCGGCGATGCATCCAAATTCGCTTCGGTCCCGATCCATCGCACGATCTGGTCCGGATCCGTCAAAAGCGCGAACACGGTCGCTTGTGGCGCGGCGACCTCAATCTCTGTGTAAACCGATTCCGCCATCGCTCACTCCAGGTCACATCCGCATCGAATGCCGTGCATGATTGAAGCGAATGTGGGGAGTTGCAAGAAGATGTTCGAGGCGTAAGCATAAGCCTGTGCCGAGTGACCTTCTACCGATGCTTCTCGCAAACTCGCTTTCATTCCTTCTGGACGACGCCGCGCATATTGGCGACGGTGGGCGACTTCTATTGCAGCTCTCAACGCATTTGATGGAAGACGGCCTGCCGATCATCGCCGGCGCGCTGGCGCAGGATGCTCCCGACCCGATCATTTCACGCCGCATCTGGCTCTGGCGAGCGCCTGGGAATGAAGTGGTCGAGGCTTTGGGCATAGGCGCCGACCGCCAGAATGCCGATCCCCGGCTCGTGCTGCGGGAGTGGCTTGGCACGACGCGGGCGATGGTGTTCGACGAGCGAGCGGGCGGTGTCGCACCGACTTTGGTGTGGGCGTTCGATCATACTCCGGATGAGGCGCAGTCAGAGCTGCTGCGGCAAATCTCCCGGTTTGCTGCGGCTCCGATGACCGCACTCGCAGAACGGGCCGCGAAACGCGCATTGCTCGAAGCATATTTGGGAAAGCGCAGTGCAGCACATGTGCTCAACGGTCATTCTCGTCGAGTAAAGGGAGAGACGATACGGGCTGCGCTTCTGTGCGCGGACCTTCGAGGTTTCACCGATCTATCCGAGGTTCATGATGCAGACGAGATCGTATTGGTACTTGATGCCTGGTTCGATTGCGTCGCCGGCGCGGTGCACGCATTTGGTGGTGAGGTTCTCAAGTTTATAGGTGATGGCGTCCTCGCGATTTTCCCGATTGGCGAGCGCGATGCAAATGCCGCATGTGACGCTGCGGTACGCGCCGTGAAGGCCACGCGCGCCGGGATAGATCATCTCAACCAAACTCGGCGCCGCAATGGCGGCCCTGAGCTCGGATATGGCATTGGCCTGCATGTCGGCGAGATACTCTGGGGGAATATCGGCACTGCCGGCAGGTTGGACTTCACCGCGATCGGCAAGGCTGTAAATCTTGTCAGCCGCATCGAAGGGCTGTGCAAGCCGTTGGGACGGACGGTGCTCGCGTCGACAGTGTTCGAGGCAGAAACTACCGAGCCGATGATCGCCATGGGCAGTCATCCGCTCGGAGGAATAGCAGGCGCGCAAACACTTTTCGGCTTGCCGGAATAGATCGAATGGTTGAGCGCGCCGTGGATGTGTCGTTCGCAGCATATCTTGGTATCGTGCGAAGCCATGACTGAGCGGCAATGAGCCAAACCCGCCGCGACCCAAGGCGATGGATCGGATTGATGGTTTGCGGAGAGCTTGGAGAGACTTGGTACGCCCAAGGGGAATCGAACCCCTGTTCCCGCCGTGAGAGGGCGGTGTCCTGACCGCTAGACGATGGGCGCGTTCAAGAACCGGCGATATAGGCTGACGGCTGGCAAAAAGCAACTAGGCTTAAGGCTGCCTGTCGCGCCGGTGAAATATCCGCTGCAAGCCTAGCGTTTTGGCTCGATCAGGTCCCAGAGATTGCCGTAGAGATCAGCGAAAACCGCCACAGTGCCATAGGTCTCGTGCCGGGGCGCCTCACGGAATTCGACGCCCTTTTCGAGCATCAGCGCATGGTCACGGGCAAAATCGTCGGTTTCGAGGAACAAAAAGACCCGTCCGCCGGTCTGGTTGCCGACGGCGTGCCTTTGCGCATCGTCGGATGCCTCGGCGAGAAGCAGCCGCGCGCCCTGCCCTTTTCCCGGCGTGATCGTGACCCAGCGTTTGCCGCCGCCGAGATCGACATCTTCGGTGAGGACGAAACCCAGCCGGTCGACATACCACGAGATCGCCTCGTCATAATTTGCGACGACGAGCGCGACCGTGGCAATGCTGCGGTGTTCGGCAAAACCGGTCATTTGTTCCTGATCGAAAAACGGCCGACGATGCGTCGTTCGGTAATGTCATAGACGAAGATGGCGCGGCTGCCGTCGGCCAACTCGGCGTCAATCGACAGGCGATTGCCCGAGAGCGATTGACTGACCACCCTGGCGCCGACCGGCAGCACGATGTCGCCACTGACCGGCTCGCCTGCCGGCACCTGGATGTCGCTGCTCAGCGGAGGGCTGACAGGCGGTGCATTGCGCGCTTTGTAGACAAGCGCCGCGATCACCACCATAAGGGCGAGGAACAGCAGGCCGAGATTGATGGCGACGAAGCGGACGAGCTTCCTCCGCACCTTTTCGACCTCGGGGTCGAGCGGCTTTTCCTCGTCTTCGTCGGCACGCGGCCGGGCCATGGCAGCAGATTCCGGAACTGTTTTCGATGAGCGCTCATAACGAAGAGGTCAGACAATTAATAGGGGCCGGACAGATCGTGCTGGAGGCCGGCGCCGATGCGGCCGGCCAGCGGCTCGACCAATGGCTGGCGGCCAGGCTCGGCCCCGACATGTCGCGCAGCCGGGTGCAGATGCTGATAAAGCAGGGCGCGGTCAGGATCGGCGGCAGGCCAGCCAGCGAGACGAAGCGCAAGATGGCACAAGGTGACAGCGTGTCGGTCGACATGCCGGAGCCGGAACCGGCGGAGCCGCAAGGCGAAGATATTGCGCTGGATGTCCTCTACGAGGACAGCGAGCTGATCGTCATCAACAAGCCGGCCGGGTTGGTCGTGCATCCCGGCGCCGGCAACTGGACCGGCACGCTGGTCAACGCGCTGATCCATCATTGCGGCAACAGCCTGTCGGGCATCGGCGGGGTGAGACGGCCGGGCATCGTCCATCGCCTCGACAAGGAGACCAGTGGCGTCATGGTCGTCGCCAAGACCGATCGCGCCCACAAGGCGTTGTCGGAGGCCTTTGCCGACCACGGCCTGACCGGCGATCTCGAGCGCGCCTATCTGGCGTTGGTCTGGGGCATACCGGCAAGGCCGACGGGGATGGTCGACGCGCCGCTTGGCCGCGCCGCCGACCGGGTACGCCGCGCCGTGGTGCCGCAAGGCCGCGACGATGCCCGCCACGCCATAACGCATTTCACCGTCATTGAGCGCTTTGGCGAGCAGCAGCAGGAATTCGCCACGGCGAGCCTGGTCGAATGCCGGCTGGAAACCGGTCGCACCCACCAGATACGCGTCCACATGGCCCATATCGGCCATCCGGTGATTGGCGACCCCGAATACGGCCAGGCTTTCCGCACCAAGGCCAACCGGTTGCCTGAGCCGCTAACCAGCAAAGTGAAAGCATTTCCCCGACAAGCTTTGCACGCCCGCCTCCTTGCATTTCGGCATCCGGATACCCATTTAACGATGAGGTTCGAAGCACCGATACCGTGGGACATGGAGAACCTCGTCGACGGCTTCCGCAAGCTTTGAACCAACCACTTGAAAACCTGACCGGCGTTGTTCACTTCAGCGTGACACACTGTTTCGTGTTGAACAAATGCCTGTCTTTCTGGTTTTGTTCCTATATATGTCGGTTGGCGCGAATGTGCCTTTGGCATTCGCGCCACATGCCTGCCGCGTTTCGGGGGCATCACTCCAATAGAGAGGGGGCGCTATCATGGCCCAGTCACTACCCAGTATCGTTTCCGGCGAAGGCGGCCTCAGCCGCTACCTGGAAGAAATCCGCCGTTTTCCGATGCTTCAGCCGCAGGAAGAGTACATGCTCGCCAAGCGCTACGCCGAGCATGAGGACACCACGGCTGCGCACAAGCTCGTCACCAGCCACCTTCGGCTCGTCGCCAAGATCGCCATGGGCTATCGCGGCTACGGCCTGCCGATCGGCGAGGTGATCTCGGAAGGCAATGTCGGCCTGATGCAGGCCGTCAAGAAATTCGAACCGGAGCGCGGCTTCCGTCTCGCCACCTATGCGATGTGGTGGATCAAGGCCTCGATCCAGGAATACATCCTGCGCTCGTGGAGCTTGGTTAAGATGGGCACCACCGCCAACCAGAAGCGCCTGTTCTTCAACCTGCGCAAGGTGAAGGGCAAGATCCAGGCGCTCGACGAAGGCGATTTGAAGCCCGACCAGATCACCGAGATCGCCACCCGGCTGAACGTCTCGGAAGCGGAAGTCGTGTCGATGAACCGCCGTCTGTCGGGCGATGCCTCGCTCAATGCGCCCATCCGGGCCAGTGAAGGCGAATCCGGCGAATGGCAGGACTGGCTGGTCGACGACCACGAAAGCCAGGAAGAGATGCTGATCGAGCAGGACGAGCTGGAAAACCGGCGCGGCATGCTGTCGGGCGCTCTTGCCGTGCTCAACGACCGCGAACGCCGCATCTTCGAGGCGCGCCGCCTCGCCGATGAGCCGTTGACGCTGGAAGAGCTGTCGGCCGAGTTCGATATCAGCCGCGAGCGCGTGCGCCAGATCGAGGTGCGCGCCTTCGAGAAGGTGCAGGACGCGGTCAAGGCCGCAGCCAAGCGCCAGATGCAGGCGCTGCGCACCATCGAGGCGCAGCCGGCGGCGTGAAGCCTTTCGGTATCCGGTAGAAACAAATAACGGCGGCGTCAGGTAACTGGCGCCGCCGTTATTTTAGAAGGTTGCCAGTCCCGCGGCGCCTTCGCGGATGTCCGATCCACTGCCATAAACTGCTCAGTAGCCTCGCCATCGTGTCCGCAGACGATCCCATCGATAGCGGCATTATCGCAATTTTCCCCAAGCTCTGGAAACCGCAACGCTGCAAGCTGTGGCGGCAATGTTCCGGCGCCGACACGGGCTTCCGTCGCAAAATTCCACAAGGCGGCGCTTGCGGCAGACGGGCGACAACGGGCCGCCGGGGCCGCGCCGGGCAGTTGAACTCGTCTGTTCGGAAACGAAAGGCAATATGACGATGACGATTTCTCCGTTTCTGACCGCTCTCGGATCCGAAGGTCCCCCAGCCGACCGAGCGAAAGACATGGACCTGTATGGATGGCTAATTGGAAGCTGGGAAATGGACACGGTCCACTACCTCGATGACGGGACAATCCAGAAATGGGATGGCGAATGCCATTTTGGCTGGGTGCTCGAAGGCCGCGCGATTCAGGACGTTTGGATCAGGCCCAAGCGCCCTGCGCCGTCGACGATGTATGGCACGACCTTGCGCATCTTCGATCCTGGGATCGATGGCTGGCATATCATATGGAACGACCCGCTCAACCGGGATCACTCGCGCCAGATCGGCCGGGCCGAGGGTAAGGACATTGTCCAGCTCGGCAATGACTCGCGCGGTCTGAAAACTCGATGGCGTTTCACTGAGATCACTGCCAACAGCTTCCATTGGATCGGCGAGGAAAGATCTTCCGAGACCGATCCTTGGCAAATCACGTATGAACATTTAGCCCGCCGAACAAAACCCTGACGCTGGACTAAACACTTAGCTGGCGTCTGCGCCGCTCCTCATCCGGCTGCCGCCACCTTCTCCCGTATGGCGACCTATCGGATTCACACATCGCAAAAATCGAATCAGGATCAATAACTTAATCAATAACTTAGATGACCATCTCGGAACGATGAGCGGGCGCAGAGTTTGAATGGCATTGTAGTGCCAACGACCCATCTCCTCACAGGCAATCGAGTGGAAACTTCAGATAGCGCCGGCCGTTGGATTCCGGTTCCGGCAGGCGTCCGCCATTCATATTGACCTGCAGCGCGTGCAGGATCAGCCGCGGCATCGGCAACGTCCTGTCGCGGGCTTGGCGGAGCGCGACGAAGTCGGCTTCCGTCTTGCAGCCGGCAACATGGATGTTGCCGGCTTTCTGCTCCGCGACCGTGCTTTCCCACCGCGCTTCGCGACCGCCCGGCTGGTAGTCGTGACCGACGAACAGACGTGTCTCGTCCGGCAGCGCCAGGATGTCCTCGATCGAGTGCCAGAGCCGCTCGGCACTGCCGCCGGGAAAGTCCGTCCTGGCGGTGCCGCTGTCCGGCATGAACAGGGTGTCGTGGATGAAGGCGGCGTCGCCGATGACGTAAGTGATCGAGGCCAGCGTATGGCCCGGCGAAAACAGCACTCTTGCCGGAAGGCCGCCGACCGAAAAAGTCGCGCCGTCGGCGAACAGCCTGTCCCATTGCGAACCGTCGGCGAGGAATTCCGGCCAGTTATAGATCACCTTCCACAATTTCTGGACCTCGATGACCTTTTCGCCGATTGCCGTCGGCGCTCCGGTTCTCCCCCTCAGATAATGGGCGGCCGAGAAATGATCGGCATGCGGATGCGTGTCGAGGATCCACTCGACCTCCAGCCCGCTTTCCCTGACGAAGTCGAGCAGGGCGTCGGCGTTTTTCGTTGCCGTTGCACCGGACCTTTCGTCGAAGTCGAGCACCGGATCGATGATGGCGCATTTGCGGGTCGCCATGTCGGCGACCACATACTGGACGGACCCGCTCGGCTTGTCATAGAAGCCGGTGACCTGCGACCTGGCCGATAATGCGTCCAATCCCAGCCCCTTGATCTCTCACCGTGGCAGGAATGATTTTCTCAGCCACGGCAAATGAAAGGCATGGTTGTCCGTCAACCAGGCGTCGTCAAGCACCCCGTGCTCACACGGCTAGGAAAACCAAAAATTTCTCCGTGCCGCCTCTGCCTGCTCAGGCGGAAGGCTGCTTGGTTTTCCTGAGATATGGCAGGATTGTCTCGTAGGCGCCGAAGCGCTTGATGGCATCCTCATTCGAGACAGCAGCGGTGATGATGACGTCCTCGCCCTGCTTCCAGTTCGCCGGCGTCGCCACCTGGTGCTTGGCGGTCAGTTGCATGGAATCGATGGCGCGCAGGATTTCGTCGAAGTTGCGGCCCGTCGTCATCGGATAGGTGAGGACCAGCTTGATCTTCTTGTCGGGCCCGATGACGTAGACCGAACGCACCGTGGCATTGTCGGCGGGCGTGCGGCCCTCCGAGCTCTCGCCGGCACCCGCCGGCAGCATCTCGTAAAGCTTGGCGACCTTGAGATCCTTGTCGCCGATCAGCGGGTAGTTCACCGAATGGCCGGTCGCCGTCTTGATGTCGTTCTGCCACTTTCCATGGCTTTCGACGGGATCGACCGAGATGCCGATGATCTTAACGTTGCGCTTCCTGAACTCGCCTTCGAGCCCGGCCATCGTGCCGAGTTCGGTTGTGCAAACCGGCGTAAAGTTCTTCGGATGGCTGAACAATACCGCCCAGCCGTCGCCGATCCATTCATGGAAGCTGATCGGTCCTTGCGTGGTCTCAGCGGTGAAGTCCGGCGCGATATCGTTGATGCGGAGGCTCATGACATGTCCCTACCTTGTGAGTGCAGATCGCAGCCGGCGTTGACCGGCGCTGCTTTTGCCTTTCTACCACTCCGGCGTCATCCTTCAAACGGCTGTTGCGCCGGCATCGAGGCCGGCGGCGAAATATTTTCATTGCTTCTCGGCAAATGCAGCAGGAATTTTCGCTGCGCTGGCTCAGGCCTTGCTCACTGCTAACGTCGTCGCCAGGTCTTCCATGCGCTGGGCCAACGCGCCGAGCGCCCCGGTCAGCACGGAATCGTTCTTGTCGGCCTTGGTCAGTGCGTCGTCGCGCGTCTTGCGCAGCGTCAGCACTTCGCTTTCCATGCCCTTGACCCGCTTTTGCAGTTCTGAAAGCTCGTCCATGACCATGATGCCGGCCATCACGGTCAGCCTCTGGTCGCCGATCTCGCCAAAAGAATCCTTCAGATGCGAGACATAGCGGTCGAAGCGCTCGGCAAGATCGATCAGATGCTCTTCCTGGCCCTCGTCGCAGGCCATCCGATACTGCTTGCTGTCGATGGAAACCGTGACTTGTGCCATTGGCCTACCTGTCCAGTACCGCGCGGATGGTCTCCATGGCTGTCACCAGCCTTCGCGACACTTCCTTGTTGGCATCTTCCAGCCGTTCGGCGCGGGCCTCGGAATTGTCGAGTTCCTGCGCCAGCCGCGAGCGGTCGGCGTTCATCCGCTGCACTTCGGCCTCGGCTTCCGAATAGTCCCGCTCGTGCTCGAGCTTGGCCGCGACGGCGTTTTCCAGCCCTTCGATGGCCTTACCCAGCCTGGCAATGACTTCCTTGAGGGTCGTTTCCCCGGTCATGGCTTTCGTCCTGCGCCCTGCCCATCACCGAATCATCCACGTTCAGAACGCGTTATCCCTGAAACATTACGCGCCGTGTGAACCGCACGTCAATAAAGCGATCGCGACTGTCCCCTGCTAACGCTAATGTAAGTGGTGCATGGCCATCACAAGACCGGCAAAAGCACACCGATTTGTTGACTAAAAGGCCGCGCCTGCTATGTGTCGCGCACCCTTTTCAAGGGCTTTCCCAAGGCCCAAACCCCCATTTTGGAGGAAGCATGACCTCGCGCGAACAACATGACCGGATGGCCAATGCGATCCGTTTTCTCGCCATGGACGCCGTCGAGAAGGCAAACTCCGGCCACCCCGGGCTGCCCATGGGCTGTGCCGACATCGCCACCGTGCTGTTCACCCGCTTTCTCAAATACGATCCGAAGAACCCGCATTGGCCGGATCGCGACCGCTTTATCCTGTCGGCCGGCCACGGCTCGATGCTGCTTTACTCGCTGCTCTATCTGACCGGCTACGAAGACATCACCATCGACCAGATCAAGCAGTTCCGCCAATTGGGGTCGAGGACCGCGGGCCACCCGGAATACGGCCATGCCGCCGGCATCGAGACGACGACGGGCCCACTCGGCCAGGGCCTTGCCAATTCGGTCGGTTTCGCGCTCGGCGAGCGCATCATGAATGCCGCTTTCGGCAACGATCTCGTCGACCACTACACCTATGTGCTGGCCGGTGACGGCTGCCTGATGGAAGGCGTGTCCCAGGAAGCCATCGCGCTTGCCGGACATCTGAAGCTGAACAAGCTGATCGTCTTCTGGGACAACAACAACATCTCCATCGACGGCCCGGTGTCGCTGGCCGACAACACCGATCAGGTCGCCCGCTTCCAGGCGTCCGGCTGGAACGCCAGCCATATCGACGGCCAGGACCCGGAAGCGATCGCCTATGCCATTGAAGCGGCCCGCCACTCCGACAAGCCGACGATGATTGCCTGCAAGACGACGATCGGCTTCGGCGCGCCGACCAAGGCCGGTACCAACAAGGCGCATGGCTCGCCGCTCGGCGCCGAGGAAATCGCCGGCGCCAGAAAATTCTTCGGCTGGGATTATCCGCCGTTCGAGGTTCCGGCCGATATCCTCGACGCATGGCGTACCGCCGGCCGGGCCGGCGTCAAGGCGCGCTCCGACTGGGAAAGCCGCCTTGCCAAGGCCGACGCCAAATTGCGCGGCGAATTCGAACGCCGCATCGGTGGCACGCTGCCGGCCAACTTCGATGCTGTCATTGGCGATTACAAGAAGAAGCTCGCCGCCGACAAGCCGAAGGTCGCCACCCGCAAATCGTCGGAAATGGCGCTGGAGGTCATCAACGGCGCCGTGCCCGAAACCATCGGCGGCTCGGCCGATTTGACCGGCTCCAACAACACCAAGACCAGCCAGACCAAGAACATCACTGCCGACGATTACGGCCAGCGCTATGTCCACTACGGCATTCGCGAGCACGGCATGGCGGCCGCGCTCAACGGGCTGACGCTGCATGGCGGCATTATCGCCTATGGCGGCACCTTCATGTGCTTTTCCGATTATGCCCGTCCGGCGATGCGGCTTGCCTCGTTGATGGGCATCCGCTCGATCTTCGTCATGACCCATGATTCCATCGGCCTTGGCGAAGACGGCCCGACCCATCAGCCGGTCGAGCATCTGGCAGCACTTCGCGCCATCCCGAACCACAATGTCTTCCGCCCGGCCGACGCGGTGGAAACCGCGGAATGCTGGCAGCTGGCCATTGAATCGGAAAAGACGCCTTCGACTTTGGCGCTGACCCGGCAGAACCTGCCGACGGTACGCAACGACTTCGTTGCGGAAAACCTCTCCAGCCGCGGCGCCTATGAACTTGCCGCCGCAAGTGGCGAGGCGGCGGTGACAATCTTCGCTTCGGGCTCCGAGATCGAGATCGCCCTGGCCGCGCGCGAGGCGCTGGAAAAGCACGGCCATGCTACCCGCGTCGTCTCGGTGCCGTGCTTCGAATTGTTCGACAAGCAGAGCGCCGACTATCGCAGCAGGATGATCGGCAATGCGCCGCTCAAGATTGCCATCGAAGCCGGCATCCGTCAGGGCTGGGATTATTTCATCGGCACCGAAGGCATCTTTATCGGTATGACCGGCTTCGGCGCCTCCGGCACGATCGAACAGCTCTATCCGCATTTCGGCATCACCGCCGAAGCAACGGTGAAGGCGGCGGAAGCCCGTCTGCACGGCAAATGAAATTAAGCCCCGATCCGCAAAGGCTGGCATAGCGGTTTTGCCGGCCGGCGGAGCACTAATCGATTTAAATCCGAGCCTCGGCGGCTGGATTCTTTGCCCGTCCGCCGTTATGAAGCTGCGGACTTGATCTTCGGCCCCCAACTCCCAGGGAGAGAACAATGACCGTCAGAGTTGCCATCAATGGATTCGGCCGCATCGGCCGCAACATCCTGCGCGCCATCCACGAATCCGGCCGCAAGGATATCGACGTCGTCGCCGTCAACGATCTCGGCCCGGTCGAGACCAACGCGCATCTGCTGCGCTTCGACAGCGTGCATGGCCGCTTTCCGCATGAGGTGACGGTTGACGGCGATCAGATCATCGTCGGCAAGGAAAAATTCAAGGTCACCGCGATCAAGGATCCGACGCAACTGCCGTGGAAGGAACTCGGCATCGACATCGCGCTCGAATGCACCGGCATCTTCACCGCCCGCGACAAGGCCGCCGCCCATCTGACCGCCGGTGCCAAGCGCGTTCTCGTCTCCGCTCCGGCGGAGGGGGCCGACCTCACCGTCGTCTATGGCATCAATCACGACAAGCTGACCAAGGACCACATCGTCATCTCGAACGCCTCCTGCACCACCAACTGCTTGGCGCCGCTGGCGGCCGTGCTGAATGAGGCCGTCGGCATCGAGAAGGGCATGATGACGACGATCCACTCCTATACTGGCGACCAGCCGACGCTGGACACCATGCACAAGGACCTCTACCGCGCCCGCGCCGCCGCGCTTTCGCAGATTCCGACCTCGACCGGTGCCGCCAAGGCCATCGGCCTGGTACTGCCCGAGCTCAAGGGCAAGCTCGACGGCATCTCCATCCGCGTGCCGACCCCGAACGTCTCGCTGGTCGATTTCAAGTTCATCGCCAAGCGGTCGACCACCGTCCAGGAAATCAACGACGCGGTAATCGCGGCTTCGAACGGCAAGCTGAAGGACATCCTTGCCGTCACTCGTCATCCCAATGTTTCTATCGACTTCAACCACGATCCGCACTCCTCGATCGTGGCGCTCGACCAGACCAAGGTCATGGACGGCAATTTCGTTTCGGTGCTGGCCTGGTACGACAATGAGTGGGGCTTCTCCAACCGCATGGGCGACACCGCTGTCGCCTTCGGCAAGACCATCGCCTGATCGCAGAACCATCTTCTCGACTTGGACAACGCCCGGCTCAGTCCGGGCGTTTTTCGTTGCAGCACGCCCCCCGAGGCAGCCTCCGCTGCTCGGAGGTGCCAAAACATTCGACTATCGGCAGCGCAGGGCGAAAAGCCGCGCTGCTGCCTTGCAGCGGCCATGTCTTCGCCCCACTCTCCCGTGATGCCGGAGCATATCGACTAGGGGCGACCAACGAATGGAGCATGGTATCTATCTGGTGACGCTCGTTGGCGCAGCACTTGTCGTTGCCGCCGCGTTTTCGAGCCTGATCGCCTTCCGTTTCGGCGCCCCCCTCCTGCTGCTGTTTCTCTGCATCGGCCTTGCCACCGGAACCGACGGTCTCGGAATCCATTTCGACAATGCCCGATTTGCCTATTTTGCCGGCTCATTGGCGCTGGCGGTCATCCTTTTCGATTCCGGCTTCGGCACGCCGCTCAATGCCTTGCGGCAGGCGGCCGGGCCGGCGCTGTCGCTGGCGACCTTCGGCGTCCTTTTGACCACTGGCCTGTTCGGCGCCGCCGCCTATTATTTGCTCGACCTGACATGGCTGGAATCCTTCCTGCTCGGTGCCGCCGTCGCCTCGACCGACGCCGCGGCGGTGTTCTTCCTGCTGCGCGCCGGCGAGATCAATTTGCGCGAGCGCGTGCGTTCGACGCTCGAGGTGGAATCCGGCACCAATGACCCGATCGCCATCTTCCTGACCATCACGCTGGTCGAGGTCATCGCCGCCAACACCCACCCCGAGGCCAAGGTGCTGGTTACCGATCTTGCCGTCGGTTTCCTTGTCAACATGGGGCTCGGTGCGGTCATCGGTATTCTCGGCGGCATGGCCATCGTGCGCCTTGTCGATCGCCTCAATCTAGATCACGGCCTGCTGCCGATCTTCGTGCTGACGCTGTCGCTGATGGTGTTTGCCGCCGCCGGCGCCGTCGGCGGCTCCGGCTTCCTGGCGGTCTATCTCGCGGGCCTGATCGCCGGCAATTCCGATATCCGGGCTGTCACCATCCTCAAGCGCTTTCAGGACGGCATGTCGTGGTTGGCGCAGATCATCATGTTCCTGATCCTCGGCCTGTTCGCGACGCCTTCGCAATTTCCGGCGATCCTGGTGCCGGCGGTGCTGCTCGGACTGTTCCTGATATTTGTCGCACGGCCAGTCGCCGTCTGGCTATGCCTGGTGCCGTTCCGTCTGCCACGCCCGGAAGTCGCCTTTGTCTCATGGGTTGGCCTGCGTGGCGCCGTGTCGATCCTGCTTGCTATCACGCCGCTGCTCGGCGGTCTTGAGAACGGCCGCCTCATCTTCAACACCGCCTTCATCATCGTGCTGGTCTCTCTGGTCATCCAGGGATGGACCGTCGGGCCGCTGGCGCGCCGCCTCGGCCTTATCGTGCCGGCCCGCCTGGGACCGCTCGACAAGGTCGAATTGGAACTGCCGGGCTCCGCCCATCATGAGCTTCTTGCCTACCGCGTGGCACCCGGCAGCCCGGTGGCGCGCGGCGAACGCATTCCGCGCTGGGCGCGGCCGTCGCTTGTGCTGCGAGACGGACGCTCGATGCGCTTCCAGGATATGGGCCGGCTGGCGGCCGGCGATCATGTCTACATCTTCGTGCCGGACCGCTATCCGCGCCTGCTCGACAAGCTGTTCGCCAGCCGTGCCGTGGTCGATCCCGAGGATGCGGATTTCTTCGGCGCCTTTGCCGTCGATCCGTCACGCTCCGCCGAGGAACTGGAGACCGCCTACGCGCCGGGCCTGACCGAAGCGGAACGCAAGCTCACCATTGGCGATCTGGTCACGGCGCGGCTCGGCGGCCACGCCGAATATGCCGACCGCGTGCTGCTCGGTCCGATCGAGCTGATCGTCCGCGACGTCGACGACAAGGGCAGGATCGCCGGCCTTGGCCTATCCTTCGAGCCGACCGCGCCGGTGGCACGCGTTCCGGTATTCCTCAGCGCCGGCGAAATCCGCGACCGCATCGCCGCCTTCATCCGCAACCGGCGCAAGCCGGCCGAAGCGCGAGCGGTCGAGGCGGTGGCCGAGATAGAACCGGTTCCGCAGCCCGTGGAAAAGACAACTGGCGAAGGCTGACCGCGTCGACCCGAGCCGCGGAGCCCTGCCGCGAGGCTGAAGAATGGTTCGGCAACTGGCGTGGCGAGTCCATGTGGTCCGACATCGCCGGAAATCATCCCGATCGGCCGGCTGCGAGGGCATCTGGCCGAACAGTCGCCAATTCTCCGTGCCTGTACGGCGCGCCATAGGGGGCAGCTTAATTGTTGCGGGCCGCAACGAACTGCGCCGCTTGTTTCAGAAGCGCGGCTTGTTCGCCATAGGGCTCGAGCAGCGCATGAGCTTGGTCGACGAGGCCATGGAGCTGGTCCCGCGCCCAGTCCGGTCCGTGCAGCGCGACCAGCGTCGCCTTGCCGGCCGCGGCATCCTTGCCGGTTGCCTTGCCCATCTGATGCGCGTCGGCGGTCAGGTCGAGCAGATCGTCGGCAAGCTGAAAGGCAAGCCCGATCGCCGAGCCGAATTCGGCCAGCCTTTCGCGGTCGCGCGACGGCGCGCCGGCAAGGATGGCGCCCGCTTCGCAGGCAAAGCGGATCAGCGCACCGGTTTTCATCGCCTGAAGCCGGATGATGCCAGCCTCGTCCGGCCGGCTTTGTTCGGCCTCGAGATCGAGCATCTGGCCGCCGACCATGCTGCCGGCCCCTGCGGCGCGGGCCAGCGCCAGCACCAGCGCTGCCCTGCGCTCGGCCGGCAGCATTGTCGCCTCGTCGGCAAGGATGTCGAAGGCAAGCGTCAGCAAGGCGTCGCCGGCAAGAATGGCGGTCGCTTCATCGAAAGCCCTGTGCACGGTCGGCTGGCCACGGCGCAAATCGTCGTCGTCCATGGCCGGCAGATCGTCATGGATGAGCGAATAGCAGTGCACGCATTCGAGCGCTGCCGCGACGCGCAGCGCCGGCTCGACGTCGGCTGAAAACAGTGCAGAACTTTCCATGACCAGGAAGGGGCGCAGTCGTTTGCCGCCGTTCAGCACGCCATGTCGCATCGCGGCCATCAGGCGTTCCGGCCGCGCGATCTCGCCTGAAAGCGTGCGTCCGTCGAGCAACCGCCTCAGCAGCGCCTCGAGTGGAACTGCCCGGGCAATAAGTGCAGCCTCGAACGCCATTTGGTCGTCTTTCGTCATGGTCGGGAGCGGTAGCCGACACTCAGACGTTGCGCAAGAAGCCAAGCGCCATTATGCCGGGGGCAGGGAGTAGCGCGGATTGGGTGGCTTGGCGGAACCGATCGTCGATCACGAAACCGAAGGGTTGGACATGGCGAGACCGAGACGCGGCAGCCGCATCGGTCTTCAACGCTGGGTCCGGCGCGGCATCGCTGTCGCCATCGTGCTGGCGCTGATGCCGGTGGTGCTGACCTTTCTGTACCTGCCGTCATTCGTGCACCCGGTTTCGACATTGATGCTGAAGGACCTGGCGACGTTTTCCGGCTACGATCGGCGCTGGGTTTCTATCGACGATGTGGCGCCGGTGCTGGCATATTCGGTCATCATGTCGGAGGACGGGCAGTTCTGTTTCCATCGCGGCGTCGATCTAGGCGAGTTGCGCGGCGTCGTCGACGATGCGCTCGCCGGCGAGATGACGCGTGGCGCCTCGACCATCACCATGCAGACGGTAAAGAACCTTTATCTATGGTCGCGGCCGTTGGGCTCGGTCCGTAAGGTCGTCGAACTGCCGCTGGCCGTCTATTTCGATGCGGTGCTGTCGAAACGGCGGATCATGGAGATCTACCTCAACATCGCCGAATGGGGACCGGGCATCTACGGCATCGAGGCCGCCGCCCAACATCATTTCGGCGTCTCGGCAAAACAGCTGTCGCGCCGACAGGCAGCGCTGCTTGCCGTCACCTTGCCGAACCCGATCGTGCGCAATCCGGCGAAGCCCGGGCCGGGACTGAGGCGGCTTGCCGCGTTGATCGAACGGCGCGCGGGCCGCGCCGGCGCCTATGTCGGTTGCCTGCGATAGTGTCAAAAAAAAACACCGCGACGCTGGCCAAAACGCCATCGGGCGTGTATAGGCAGCCGACTTTCTCAGATTCCGGCCCCTGACGTGGCCCTTTCACGAGGCCGCCGGGGCGTTTTGACCATGTAGTGGAGCATATCCATGGCCGTTCCGAAACGAAAAACCTCTCCGTCGAAGCGCGGCATGCGCCGTTCCGCCGACGCACTGAAGGCCCCGACCTATGTCGAGGACAAGAACTCCGGCGAGATGCGCCGTCCGCACCATATCGACCTGAAGACCGGCATGTATCGCGGTCGCCAGGTGCTGGAGCCGAAGGAAAGCTGAGACAGCTTTCTACGGTTTATTATTGCAAAAGACCGGCCACTGGCCGGTCTTTTTGCGTTCGTCGACAACTGATCATACCGGCCGGGGCTGACATTGTTGTTTCACGCCGTCTTTGTCCGTGTTTATGGGCCGCACGAAAATTCTTGACGGCGAACGCCGGGCGCACTCTACAAAGATCAGTCCAACCGGAGCCGCCACATGTTCGGTGCCATTCCGCTGCTGATCGTGCCTTTCATCCTCTACAATCTCGGGCTTCTGGGAATATTCGGTAGCGGCGACGACCCGTGGGCGACCGAAATGTTTTCGGTCCGGATGATGTCGGGCGGGGTGTTCTCGATGACCCTCGGCGATCTCATCGTGCTGATCGCATTGATCTTCTTGTTCGTCGAAGTGGTGAAGTCGACGCGAACGACAAATGCCTCGATCATGGACCACCTTTTGTCGACCTTCGTCTTTGTGGCCTATCTGGTCGAATTCCTGCTGGTGAAGGGCGCCGCCCATTCCGTCTTTTTCACACTGATGGTCATAGCACTGATCGACGTGCTGGCCGGCTTTTCGGTGTCGATGCGGTCGGCCAGCCGCGACATCAACATGAATTAAGGATCCTGGCTCAGCCCGGGTCGGCGGTGAAGCCAGCCGCCTCGATGCCAGCGATGGCTGCCGTTTCATCATTGTCCGACGTATCGCCGGAAATGCCGACGGCACCGATGATCGTGCCAGCCTTATCGCGGATCAGCACGCCGCCGACGACCGGCAGGACGCGTCCGCCCGACACGTCGGAGACGCCGGCTATCAGATGCGGGCGCTCCTTGGCGAAAGCCTCCACCCGGCGCGAGCCCATGCCGATAGCGAGCGCGCCATAGGCCTTGCCGGCCGACATTTGCGGACGCAGGAACGAGGCGCCGTCCTGACGCTGGAACGAGACCAGATGGGCGCCGGCATCGAGCACCGAGACGCCAAGCGGCCTGAGCTTGAGCTCGGCACCCTTGGCAAAGGCGGCGGCGATGATCTCAAGGGCTTTGTCGAGCGTCAGTGCGGTCATGGCCGCCTCCTAAACGCGCCAGTTGTCAACCGGCAGAACAGATCGCGGTGAAAACTGTTCCGCGTACGAAACGAAGCAATGCGATCCAGGGAGCGCCGGCTTATTTCTTCTTGGCGCGGGACTTCTTCACCGGCGCCGGAGGCGCATTGGCCAGATCTTCCGCTTCCTTGGCGAGGCGCAGCGCCCGCAGCTTGTTGGTTTTGGCCTGGCGAGCGTCGCTCTCGGCGACATATTCCGCCATGGCCTTCTGGCGCACCGTGGCTGCCTCTTCCTGTTTCTTGAAACGCAAATCGGCCCGCGCACGGGCAGTGTCCTTAGAGTTCTCGACCAAGAGCGTTATCCAATCCGGTAAATTGTCTTCAGTCCCTTGATAGCAGAGCCAGCCCGCAATTGGGAAAATAAGTTGGTCATGGCGCCGGATCGCACCCGACTCGCTCCGCATTGCGGGCGATCACCGCATCGTATGCGGCCTGCAAGGTCGCGCGCACGGTGGGTCCAGATGGGGCGGGAGACGCACCCAGATGCTCGTGGCGCAACTCGTTCATAAACTTATCCCACATCGGCGGGCCGCCTTTTTCCAGAAGCTCGGCACGGATAGAGAGCTCTTCGCTGACCGGCAGCCAGACGCGGCCCCAGGCGCCGAGATGCGCCAGGATCGGCACCAGCGTAATCGCCATTTCGGTCAGGCTGTAGATCGCCTTTTGCTTGTGGGAGGGATCGTCCGCCTTGGTCAGCATGCCGAGCTCCATCAGCCGCTTCAGCCGGTCGGCGAGGATGTTGGAGGCGATGCCCTCCATCGAGCCATTGAGCAGTTCGCGAAAGTGGCGTCTGCCGCCGAAGATGATGTCGCGAAGGATGATCAGGCTCCACCGATCGCCGAACACTTCGAGCGACAGATTGATCGGACATCCGGACCGGCGATCAATGTTCATGCGAATCTCCAAAAACCGGTTGCATTATCGTATCGGTTTTAATATCGTGCAACCGATTGCAAATTGCAATCGGATTTGCGGCCCGAGGAGGAAAGCCATGAGAAACGCCGAACACCCCGAAATCGTATCCCAGACGTTCGGCGATCCGGCACATCCGGCGGTATTGTTGATCATGGGCGCCATGGCTTCCATGCTCTGGTGGCCGGAAGCGTTTTGCCGAAAGCTGGCCGGCGAGGGTCGCTTCGTGATCCGCTATGACAATCGCGATACCGGCCGTTCGACCAAATACGCGCCGGGCGAGCCGCCTTATACATTCGACGACATGGCGGACGATGCCATCCGCGTCCTTGACGACCAGGGAATCCGAAAGGCGCACGTGGTCGGCATGTCGATGGGCGGCGTGATTGCGCAGCTCGTTGCGTTGAAATACCCGTCGCGTGTCACTTCGCTTACGGTGATCAGCAGCTCGCCCTTGGGCATTGATACGTCGCATCTGCCCGGAACCACCGAGGCCTACAGGAAACATTCGGACGAAGGCGCGAAGGTCGACTGGTCTGACCGTGGCCAGGCGGTCGATTTCATCGTCAAGGACGCGTATGCGCTCACCGGCACCGCACGCTCATTCGACGAGCAGCGCACGCGGGCTTTCGTCGAACAGGATTACGACCGGTCCGGCGGCTTTCTAAGCGCCACCAATCATTTCATGCTCAAGAGCGGCGAAGATGGGAGCGGCGAAGATCGGAGCGGCCAGGACTGGACGGGGCGGCTGCACGAGATGAAGATCCCGCTCCTCGTTATCCACGGCACCGACGATCCGATCTTTCCAGTCGAGCATGGCGCCGCTCTTGCCGACGCGGTCGCCGGCGCACGGCTGGTCCGGATCGAGGGCGGCGGCCACGAGCTGCATCCCGACGACTGGGCCGCGATCATCGATGCCATCGTCACCCACAGCCAAGCCAAATAGTACCAAGCCTGACCTCAACACCGAATTTCCGCGAGACGAACCACCCAAGGAACGACAACCAATGTCCCTGACTATGCATCTTCATCCACTGGCCTCCTTCTGCTGGAAGCCGCTGATCGCGCTCTATGAGAACGGCACGCCATTCACATCCGTCGTCGTCGATCTCGGCAATGAACAGTCGCGCGCGGCGTTTCTGAAATTGTGGCCGCTCGGCAAGATGCCGGTGCTGCGCGACGATGCGCTGGACCGGACCGTGCCGGAATCGTCGATCGTCATCGAATATCTCAACGCGTATTATCCTGGGCCGGTCGAACTGATCCCTGCCGATCTCGACCTCGCCCGACAGGCCCGGCTTGCCGACCGTTTCTATGACTTCTACGTCCAGGAACCGATGCAGAAGATCGTCGGCGACCGGCTGCGGCCGGAAGGCAAGACCGATCCGTTCGGCGTCGAGCAGGCGCGCGCCCAGCTGCGCAGCTCCTACGCCGTCATCGAACAGGACATGCAGTCGAGGACATGGGCGGTGGGCGGGAGCTTCACCATGGCCGACTGCGCCGCCGCCCCCGCGCTGTTCTACGCTAACAAGGTCGAGCCGTTCGGCGACAAATATCCTGCGGTGAGGCGCTATCACGACCGGCTGCTGCGGCGCCCGTCGGTCGCCCGTGTGATCGAGGAAGCGCAGCCCTATTTCAAGCTCTTCCCCTACAACAACGGCTAGAGAGTGGTTCATCGTTTCACGGAAACGCCGAACCGCTCTATCCCTTTGTTTTTGCGCAATTCCGGACGGAAAACCGTTTCACACTTTTCCTGGAATTGCTCCAGGCCCGAGGCTGCACGAGCTGCCCGACGCGCGGACGACGCCTCTCAGCTTCCGGGTGAACCGAGCTGCTCTGCATCCCAGAACTGGTCGAGCCAGATGTTGAGCTTTAGGAAGCCGGCATTGCTGACCGTATAGACGCGCCTGGTGCCTTCCGGCTTGGCGTTGACCAGCCCGGCATCAAGCAGCACCTTCAGATGCTGCGAAACGGCCGGGCGGGACACCGGCAAGCCAGAGGCCAGTTCGTTGACGGTCTTCGGTCCGCGCCGGAGCTCTTCCAAGAGATAGCGCCGGTTGGGATCGGCAATCGCCATGAAGGCGTCGGAAAGCATCATGCCTTATTTGTGGGGCAAAGCGTCTCGAATCTCAACCGTCGGTTTCAGCTTTTCTGCGCGGGTCGAGCCGCAACGCTTCCGGCGTCACCGAGCGGTCGGCCGGCTGGGTCTTGAAGGCATCGCGGCCTTCGATTGGCACCGGCGCGCGACGGCTGATGCGCAGCAGCGTATAGGCGGCCAGGCAGAGATGCGCCAGCGCAGTAGCCAGGAACAGCCCCTCGGGACGCATCCAGCCCATCAGGCCGGCGGCCAGCAGCGGGCCGATCATCGTGCCGAAGCCATAAAGCAGCAGCAGGCCGCCCGACACTTTGACGAAGTCTTCCGATCGGGCATGGTCGTTGGCATGCGCCACCGCGATCGAATAGAGCGTGTAGGCGAAGGCGCCGTAGGCGGCGGTGCAGACGATAACGAAGACGCCGGAGCGCGGTTCGAACAGGAAGATGGCGATGGCGAACAGCGCAGCGCCGAAAGCCGCGCCCGCCAGCACGAAACGACGGTCCGTCGTGTCGGAGAGCCGCCCGGCCGGAAGCTGCATGGCGGCGCCGGCGATGACCACCAGGCTCATCATGAGCGCGATCTCGGCCGTCGAGATGCCGATGCGAGCTCCATAAACGGCACCAAGCGTGCCCCAGGCGCCGTTGGCGATGCCGATCAGCACGCAGGCGATCGCCGACACCGGCGAATTGACGTAGAGCCCTTTGACGTCAAGCGACACGTCCTGCAGCGGCTTGGGGTGCGACGCCGTCGAGACCGCCGTCGGGATCAGTGATAGGCAAAACAGAATGCCGGTGATCATGAATAGCGACGCCGATTTCACATCGCCGCCGGCAACGATCATCTGACCGCCCATGATCGAGGCATAGGTGACCATCATGTAGAGGCCGAAGACGGTGCCGCGGTTTTCGTTGGTGGCCTTCTCGTTCAGCCAGCTTTCGATGACCATGAAAGCACCGGCCATGGTGAAGCCGGTGAAGGCGCGCAGCAGGATCCAGGTATATTCATCAATGATCAGGCCGGTGAGCAGTGCGACGATCGCTCCCGATGCGGCAAAGGCGCCGAAAGCCCTGACATGACCGGCGCGGCGCACGATGCGTGGCGCAAAGAAGCAGCCGGTGACGAAGCCGCCGGCCCAAGCCGTGCCCATCAGGCCGAGCGATGCGGTCGAGAAGCCCTCCACCTGGCCGCGCAGCGGCAACAGCAGCCCGTGCAGCCCGGATGCCGCCAGCAGGAACGCGGTGCCGCGCAGCAGCGAGAGGATCGGTCTGTAGCTTGCGAACATTGTTCAATCCGGCTGGGGTTCGGGGCACAGGTCTGGAGACAGCGGCATTCGGGCTTTTCGGCGGCGTGCCCGAGCTTTTGGAATTGCCCGCAGTACTATCCGCGGCGAAACAGCGCCTCTGCCGCCGACTTGGTGGAGCCCTTGGTCATGAGCTCGGCTTCCAGCCGGGCGATCTCGCCGCGCAGGATGCCGATCCGCTCGGACAATTCATCGACAGAAAGCAGCGACAGATCCTGCCCGATCTCGTGCGGGCGCGCTTTCTTCTTGGGTTCGTCGTCGAAGACCGCCATCGTCGCTCCTCCGTGATTGCCCATTTGCCTGATTTGCCAATGAGCATACATAGGGCAGGGGTATGGATGCAAATGGCAGGCAACAGCTGGCGCTAGAAACCGGCGAAACACGACGGGAAAATTCATGGCGAACGCACAGAAAATTCCGGCCAGGATGATGGCGATCGCCATCTCGGAGCCGGGCGGGCCGCGGGTGCTGAAACCGGAAACCCGCGACGTGCCGGTACCCGGCCCTGGCGAGATCCTGATCCGGGTGCGTGCCGCCGGCGTCAACCGGCCCGACGTGCAGCAGCGCAAGGGTGCCTATCCGCCGCCGCCAGGTGCGTCGGATCTGCCGGGCCTGGAAGCGGCGGGCGAAGTCGCCGCCCTCGGCGACGAGATATCGCGCTGGCGCGTCGGCGACCGGGTCTGCGCGCTGACGGCGGGCGGCGGCTATGCCGAATATGTCAAGGTTCATGCCGGCAGCGTGCTGCCGCTGCCCGCCGGCTTTACCTACACCGAAGCGGCGGCGCTGCCGGAAAACTACTTCACTGTTTGGCACAATGTCTTCGAGCGCGGCGGCCTGAAGAGCGGCGAGACGCTGCTCGTGCATGGCGGCTCATCGGGTATCGGAACGACGGCGATTCAGCTTGCTGCCGCTTTCGGCGCTTATGTCGTCACCACCGCCGGCAGCAAGGAGAAATGCGACGCCTGCCTCAAGCTCGGCGCCGACCGGGCGGTCAACTACCGCGAGGAGGACTTCGTCGCCGCGGTCAAGGAGGCAACCGGCGGCAAGGGCGCCAACGTCATCCTCGACATGGTCGGCGGCGATTATGTCGCGCGAAACTACGAGGCTGCGGCCGTGGAGGGCCGCATCGTCCAGATCGCGACGCAGGGCGGAGCGGTGGCGAGCGCCGATTTCTTCAAAATCATGGCCAAGCGGCTCGTGCACACGGGTTCGCTGCTCAGGCCACGCACGGTGGAGTTCAAGGCGGCAGTCGCGGCTGCGCTGGAGGCGCAGGTTTGGCCGCTACTCGGCACGCGCAAGGTTGCACCGGTGATGGACACGATCTTCCCGCTCAAGGAAGCCTGGCGGGCGCATGAGCGGATGGAGGAGGGTGAGCACATTGGCAAGATTGTGCTCGATGTCGCCTGACGGCCGGTAAACAGGCTGAACGAAGGCTTAATGGTGCAATGCAACAAACGCATTGCCGCCATGCAAAAGCGTCTGTTCAATTTTTCATCGCCGATGCCTATTTAAGCGGCATCGAAACGATGGAGGACTACCATGAACCCGATCCGCGCTTTCCGTAACTGGCGCATGTACAACGAAACCGTGCGCGAACTGAACCGGCTGAACGCTCGTCAGCTCAATGATCTCGGCATCAACCGCGGCGACATAGAGAGAATCGCCCGCCAAGGGCTTTGATCTCGAGCACGATCCTGTCCGAAGACCGGGCGCTGCTTTTCCGCAACGCCGAGCCGCGGTTCGGGATCAAGCCTTAGAAGCCAGAGCCGTAGCAGACGGATTTCCGTCGCCGGTTCCGAGCCCGCCCGACCTTGGTCTGGCGGGCTTTGTCTTTTTGAAGCTTTCGACTGCATGGCTTCATGTGCCGACCCTTCGCGGTCTGCTGGTCGCGCCGCCATGCCGTCCTTGACGCGCGCCTGCCAAAAACATTGCGAAATGGCGAGTGAGCAGTTATATAGACCGCGATTTTCCCATTTTGGTGGCTGTAAACCACCGCCCGCGCGGGAACGCGGGCGAACGAGAAGGATTTTTGTAATGGCCAATACGCTGCTGATGCCAAAAGCGACCGCCGTCTGGCTGGTTGACAACACAGCGCTTTCCTTCGAGCAGATCGCGCAGTTCTGCGGACTGCATCCGCTTGAGGTCAAGGCGATCGCCGACGGCGAATCTGCGCAAGGCATCAAGGGTATGGACCCGATCATGACCGGCCAGCTCACTCGCGACGAGATCGCGCGCGCCGAGAAGGACCCGAACCACCGGCTGAAGCTCTCCGACCCCAAGGTGCGGGTGCCGGAATCCAAGCGCAAGGGTCCGCGCTACACTCCGCTGTCCAAGCGCCAGGACCGGCCCAACGCCATCCTCTGGCTGGTGCGCAACCATCCCGAGCTCAAGGATGCGCAGATTTCCCGCCTTGTCGGCACGACGAAGTCGACGATCGACCAGATCCGCGACAGAAAACACTGGAACTCCGCCAATCTCCAGCCGATGGATCCAGTGACGCTCGGCCTGACGTCGCAGATCGACCTCGACATGGAAATCAACCGCGCCTCGCGCGGCCGCGAGCAGGCGCAGCCGGTCGGCGATACGCTGCTGCCGGCCGCCTTGACCGAACGGCTGGTGCCGGCGCCGGAAAAGCCGAAGGACGAGGACCGCGAACTCGACGCCAACGCCGTCTTCGCCAAGCTTTCGGCGCTGAAGTCGAAGGACAAGGATACGGACGAAGAGGAATAGAGGTCTCGCATCCAAAACAAAAAGCCCGCTTTCAAGCGGGCTTTTTTGCGATCTTCCGTGTCAGCTTCGCGCCGCCCGGTCCGGTGCCATGCCGTAGTCCTCGCTGCGTTCCACCGCGCGGTAGAAATCGGCGAGCTGCTTGCCGCGCTCCGGCTTGAAGGTGCGGCCGGCGATGACCACCGAGGCGATGCGGTCGATGCGGAAGGCGCGGAAATCGCCGCGCATCTCGCACCAGGCGACCAAGGTCCACACCTTGCCCCAGAACCACAGGCCGAGCGGGCGGATGTCGCGCGCGGTGCTGCGGCCGGCCTCATCCGAATAGTCGATGGTCAGCACCTGACGTTTCTCGATGGACCGCTCAATCAGGTCGATGGCTTCGCGGGCGGCGTCGCTTACCACCCACATCGGCGTGTGGATCTCAGTGCGGGCGATGCGGTCCTTTTCGGCGTCGGGCAGCACGGCGCCGATCTTGACCAGCGCCTCGTCGGCGGCTCGCGCCATGGCCGCGCCGCCAAAGGCGCGCACCATGCGGGCGCCGGCGACCAGCGCGACGATCTCGTCACGCGTGAACATCAGCGGCGGAAGGTCGAAACCCTCCCTCATCATGTAGCCGACACCGGCCTCGCCGTCGATCGGCACGCCGGTCGACTGCAGGTCGGCGATGTCGCGATAGATGGTCCGCTCGGAAACCTCGAGCCACGTGCCCAGCTTCTGGGCGGTGACCAGACGGCCACCGCGCAGGTGCTGCACGATCTGGAAGAGCCTGTCGGCGCGGCGCATCGTATGGTCCCTCGGCGTCTATTGCTCCAGCCCTTCGCGCTTGCGCTGCGCGGCGACGGAGGCCGCGCCGAAGGACAGTTTCCTCGTTGTCGGCGTGCTTGCGTCAAGCACCCCCCAGAACGGCGCAATGTCGCCCAGCGCCATGCCACGCTCAAGATCCTCGTTGGCGGCCTCGGCGACGGTACGCAGATGATAGCCGATGGTGACCGGACATGTCACCTCGGCACCGTGCTCGATGGCGAGCGCGGTGCGCAAAGCCCGGATATCCATATCCATGCCTTCGGGGATGGCGCAGATGAATGCATCGACCTGGCGAGCTGTGGGAACCAGCATCGGCTGGCCTTCGACGACATCAGCGATGGTGCGTGGCGACGGTGTTATGCCGTTGATGCCAGGCGTGTTCAGCCTGTCGGTCCAGCTTTTCATCGATCGTCCTCTCGGCCGTCCGTCTCTGACGGCCATCCCACTATGGCACGAGCCTCCTGACACCATACTGTCAGGAGGCTTCAGCATGCCTGTTTATCGCCGGGCCGCATCCAAACGCCGGGCAGAAAGATTGCCTCAATTGCCGCCATTGTGGCGGTCGCCATACATGTCCGGCCAGCCAATATCCTTGCGGATGTCCGCCGGCAGGGTGTTCATGAAACGCTGGGTGCGGATCTCATTGCGCATCGTCCGGATCTTGCCGACATAGTGCTGCACGCTACGCAGAATGGTAAAACCGTTCATGGCTGGTCTCCTCTCTTTCGATGCAGGCACTATCGCACACCCCTACTGACAGCAGTCTGTCAGGAGGGTGCGGCTCTCGCGACCGGCGTTCCGATTTGTCCACCGAAGTGATCGAACAGTGCTGAAAAGAGGCGTGCCGCGGTGGAAAGACCGCGATCGCGGAGCCGCTTTGACAGCCAGCCGCGATGCTGATCAAAGGCTGCATGTCGAAACTTCTCGCGCTCGTCATCATCGCCATGATGGTCATCCAGCTCATCAAGCCGCTCGGCTGGCCGGGGCTGAAGCGGCGCAGCGATTTCTGGAAGCTGGCGCTGTTGGCTATGGCGGCGATTTCGATTACGGCGGTGCTCGGACACTGGACGTAATGCATGTCGCGCAAAAGTGTGCAGCGGTTTTGCGCCAACGACATACATAAAACAAAGAACCTATAGTAGCGTCGCATGAGGCCAATCGAACGCGACGCGCTTTAGTGCCGGCAGCCGCTACGCGACGCCCGGTTCGTTGGCGAGCACCAAGCCGGCCAGATGTTCCGCCCAGGCGCGGTAGCCGGCTTCCGAAGCATGAAATCCATCCGACGCAAAGCCGGCCTCGGCGTCGGTGATCGGCAGGCGGGGCGCCGGTATGGCGCCGCGCTCGAGGCAAAGGCGCTCGCCCATCCGGTTCATCTCGCCGGCGCGGATCTCGAGGATCTTGCCGAGCAGCGGCGGCATTGCCGGCGCCCGGGTGAACTCCAGCACCGGCGACCACACCACGCGCGCCTCCGGCCATTTGGCGCGCAGCGCGTAGAGCAGGCCGCCAAAATCGCGCTTGAAGCGCGGTACCGAATGAAAATTCTTGGTGTCGTTGGTGCCGATGGCGAGCACGATATGCGTCCACGGATCGGCCGACAGATTGGGCAGCACATGATCGCGGATCTGGCCAGAGGTTGCCGAGTTGAAGCCGGCTGCCCGCCAGCGCACGGTGCGGCCGGTGCGTTGCGCAATTAGAACGGCCAGTTGCGCGGCCAATCCGTTTTCGGAATTGCCGATGCCGACTGAGGCGGCGGAGGAATCGCCGAGCACCAGCAGCGAGATTGCCGGCGCCTGGCCTGATATCTCGTGCATGACCGGACCTTGTGCCGGCAGCATGCGGGTGGTGCGGCGACGCACGCCAAGTCCTTGCCAGACATAGACCGGAAAGGCGAGCCAGGTGAGAAGGGTCGGAAAGCGCCGCATGGCAAATCCCTTTTAGGGCACAGCGAACAGCACTTAGCGCATGTTGCACTGAAGGTGAACGACCTTGCAGCGACAGCCTGTCGCCTCAATGGCAGCAGTCATGCGTCCCGGATTGGTCTTCATACTCGTCATGCAGCCGCACCCAGTCGGCGAGGCTATGATGCGGCCCGGTTTCGTTGCGGCCTTTCGGCGTCAGGTCGAGATAGTGATAGGCGCCGATCAGCGGATCGCCGCCTCTGGAGCGCGAGATGAAAGTCAGGAAGATGTCGCCTTTCTCGTCGCGATAGAACACGCTGGTGCCGGGAAGGTCCTTCGATCTCCGCGCGCGCCGCTCGAAATTGTAGGTCGTGTCGCCGGCCGCGATCTGCTTGTCGGTGAATGACACCTGCATATCGAAGTTGAAGTCCGAGGCGTAGGACGACACCCAGTCGAATTTCCAGCCCATGCGCTGCTTGTAGGGCAGAAGCTCGGCCAGCGGCGCCCGCGCCACCACGACAAGCGAAACATCGTGGTGCCTGAGATGCTGGTTTGCGCCGTCGATGTGGTCGGCAAGGAACGAGCAGCCCTCGCAACGATAATCGGCGCCCGGCCCGAACATGAAATGGTAGACGATCAACTGGCTGTTGCCGCCAAACAGGTCGGGCAGTTTCTTTGGCCCTTGCTCGGTCTCGAAGACGTAGTCCTTGCGGATCTTCAGCCATGGCAATTCGCGGCGTTCGGCGGCGACGCGGTCGCGAAAGCGCGTCAATTCCTTTTCGCGCGCCAGATGCGCCTTGTGCGCCTGAAACCAGTCTTCCTGCGAAACGGTCTTGTTGTTTGGCATAGGTCTGCTCCTCTTTTCACGGAGGACGTTCGGCAGCGAGGAATGCCGACACCGAGCTGCATTTCAGTTGCAAGAAAATTGCAGCCCTTGCTGCTTTCAAGCAAAACCCGGGCACGTGGCCCGGGTCGGGAGAAACGCAAGATGGATTCGGTTAAGCGGCTTGCTCCAGCGACGGCTGCCATTGTCCAAGCGCTGCCAGATGGTTCATGTGGGCGCGATGGGCGAAGGCGGCCTGCGCGGCGGCGACGTTCGCCGCCTTGCCGCTCCAGGCCTTCTGCGGAGCGGCCTGCAAGGCGCGGCCGTAGGAGAAGGTCAGCTTCCACGGATGCGGGCCGATGGCGTTGATGGCGTTGAGGTTGGCGGTCGCTTGCTCGTCCGATTGTCCGCCCGAAAGGAAGGCGATGCCTCCGATCGCGGCTGGCACCGTCTCGCGGAACAGTTTTATCGTCCTTTCGGCGACCTCGTCGGGGCTGCTGACCTTGCCCGATTTCTTGCCGGCGAGAACCATGTTTGGCTTCAGGATGGTGCCTTCGAGGACGACGCGGGCCGCATAGAGCTCGGTGTATAGCTTTGTCAGTGTCGCCTTGCTGATCTCGTAGCAAGTGTCGATGTCATGAGCGCCGTCCATCAGCACCTCCGGCTCGACGATCGGCACGATGCCGGCTTCCTGGCAAAGCGCGGCGTAACGGGCGAGCGCATGGGCATTCGAGCCGATCGAGGTGGCGGAAGGCACCCCCTTGGCAACATCGATGTCGATTACCGCGCGCCATTTGGCAAAGCGGGCGCCAAGCTTGTAATAGTCGGCGAGGCGTTCGCGCAGGCCGTCCAGGCCTTCGGTGATGGTATCGCCGGGAAATCTTGCCAGAGGCTTGGCGCCGGCGTCGACCTTGATGCCGGGAATGGCGCCTGATGCCTTGATGATGTCGACCAGCGGCGTGCCGTCGGCGGCCTTCTGGTGGATGGTCTCGTCATAGAGGATAACGCCGGAAATGTACTTGGTCATTGCATCGCTGGCGCGGAACATCATCTCGCGATAGTCGCGGCGGCTGTCGGCGGTCGACTCGACGCCGATGACGTCGAAGCGCTTCTTGATAGTGCCGGAGCTCTCGTCGGCAGCCAGCAGGCCCTTGCCGTTGGCCACCATCGCGGCGGCAATGTCCTCGAGACGTTCGCTCATCGTGCTTCTCCTGAAAGAATTGACCCGTACCCAGCAGACCACCAGAGCAACGCAGGTTCAAGTCGAACCCTTTCGTCGGAGAAGCGCGAATCGATTGAAAATCGCGAGCGCACTGCTTCGCGCTGTTATTAACGCCGCGCTCAGCGCTTCAAGACGTCGACGCCGGGCAAGGGCTTGCCTTCCATCCATTCGAGGAAAGCGCCGCCGGCCGTCGAGACATAGGTGAAATCATCGCTGACGCCGGCATGGTTGAGGGCGGCCACCGTATCGCCGCCGCCGGCCACCGAGACCAGCCTGCCGGCCTTGGTGCGCGCTGCCGCGTGCCTGGCCGTCGCCACCGTCGCATGGTCGAACGGCTCGATCTCGAAGGCGCCGAGCGGCCCGTTCCAGACCAACGTCGCGGCACGGTCGATCCATTCGGCAATGGTTTTCACGGTTTTCGCGCCGACATCGAGGATCATGCCGTCGGCTGGTACGTCTGCAATGGCGACGGTCTCGCTTGCGGCACCGGCCTTGAACTCCCTGGCGACAACGGCGTCGGCGGGCAGGATGATGGCGCAGCCGGCCTCGGCCGCCTCGATCATGATCTGCTTGGCGGTGGTCGCGAGATCGTGCTCGCACAAGGATTTCCCGACGTCGGTGCCGCGTGCCGCGAGAAACGTGTTGGCCATGCCGCCGCCGATGACCAGCGCGTCGACCTTCTTCACCAGGTTCATCAACAAGTCGATCTTGGTCGAGACCTTGGCCCCGCCGACAATGGCGACAACCGGGCGGACGGGATTGCCGAGGCCCTTTTCCAGCGCATCGAGCTCGGCCTGCATGGTGCGCCCGGCGAAGGCCGGCAGCACGTGCGCCAGCCCTTCCGTCGACGAATGGGCGCGGTGCGCAGCGGAGAAGGCGTCGTTGACGAAGATGTCGCCGTTGGCGGCGAGCTTTTCGGTGAAGGCCGGGTCGTTCTTCTCCTCGGCTTTGTAGAAGCGGGTGTTCTCGAGCAGCAGCACATCGCCGCTTTCCATGGCGGCGACGGCGCTCGCGGCCTTGTCGCCGATGCAGTCGGTGGCAAAGCCAACCGGACGGCCGAGCACGTCCGCCGTCGCCTTGGCGATCGGCTCGAGCGAGAATTCCGGCGCCGGTCCATCTTTGGGACGACCGAAATGTGCAAGCAGGATGACCTTGGCGCCCTTGCCGGACAGCTCGGCGATGGTCGGTACAATGCGCTCGATGCGGGTGGCGTCGGTGACCTTGCCCTCAGTGACGGGAACGTTGAGGTCGACACGCACCAGCACACGCTTGCCGCTGATATTGCCGATGTCGTCCAGTGTCTTGAAGTCGGCCATGCTGATCCCTTTCGCGAAAAATCGCGGGGACCTTACCCCGCATCAACGACGATGCAAGACCTGCCTGACGGTTCTGCTTAAGGGTTCACGGAAAATGTGATCGCGTGTCGAAGGTGAAGCGCCCAGCGGGAGCGAGATGGGCAGCAATGGCGCGAAACGCGCCGACATATGGCTTTACCGGTTGCGCACCACAATGCATGCGCCGCCGACGCTGTGCAGCTTCTGGCAAATATCGTCGGCCTTGGCTTTGGTGTCGGCGCCGATCCGCACCGCATAGATGCCGCGCCTGCCGATCGGTGTGCGCACCCGGCTGACCACCGGATTGCGACCGCTGAGCAAGGCTGGAAACCGCCGTTTCACATTGCTCCACTGATTGAGCGCCGCGGCGCGGCGGAAATTGCCGGCCACCTGCACGCCCCATGGCTTGATGTTGATCGACGACATCGGCACGGTTCTGGACATGATCACCGGCAGCGTGCGGCAGGCGGCAGCGAAGCTCGCCTTCTTGTCGAGCGGCCGGATGACGCCGGCATACGCGGCATCGGTGAACCTGTCGGCCGGCTCGCCCATGACGTCCAAAACGTAGCTTTCGGTCTCCATCGGCAAGAAGCCGCCGGAATTCAGCCAGCGCGTCACCCGGCTCTCGCCGGCATTGTATGCGGCTGCGGCGAGGCCCAGATTGCCAAAGCCGGTCTTCATTTCGGCGAGGTATTTTGCCGAGGCCGGGATAGCCTGCTCGATATCGAACGAATTGGCGAGCCCGCGCATCTTGGCGGTACCCGGCATGAATTGGGCGATACCCTCCGCACCGACGGGGCTGACCGCATTGGGATCGAAGCGACTCTCCTTCCAGATCAGCCGGGCAAAGAAATCCCGGGGCAGGCCGTTCTGGTCGGCATGCGTCTCGATAAGATCGCAAACTCGATCGATCAGCTTCTGCTTGGCCGGCCGCGGCGGATCGGCCTGGACGGCCGTCGCCCAGCCCAGCCCGCAAATGACAGCCAGCGTCGCCCCAAGCAAACGCCGCATCGAACTACTCCGCCGCGGCTTTGCCGTGTTGCCCAAACCGCCGTTCGATGTAGTCGGAAACCATTTTCTCGAAATCCGCGGCAATCGACGGGCCGCGCAGCGTCGCCGCCTTCTTGCCGTCGACGAATACCGGGGCGGTCGGCGTCTCGCCGGTGCCGGGCAGCGAAATGCCGATATCGGCATGTTTGGATTCGCCCGGACCGTTGACGATGCAACCCATCACCGCGACCTTGAGGTTCTCGACGCCGGGATATTGTTCGCGCCACACCGGCATGTTCTGGCGCAGGTCGGCCTGGATGTTCTGGGCAAGCTCCTGGAACACGGTCGAGGTCGTGCGGCCGCAGCCCGGGCAGGCGGCGACGATCGGCACGAACTGCCGGAAGCCCATGGTCTGCAACAGCTCCTGCGACACCTGCACTTCGCGTGTGCGGTCGCCGTTCGGCTCCGGCGTCAGCGAGATGCGGATGGTGTCGCCGATGCCTTGCTGGAGAAGGATGCCCATCGCAGCCGATGATGCGACAATGCCTTTCGAGCCCATGCCGGCCTCGGTCAGGCCGAGGTGCAGCGCATGGTTGGAACGGGTGGCAAGCTCGGTGTAGACGGCGATCAGATCCTGCACGCCGCTGACCTTGGCCGAGAGGATGATTTTCTCGCGCGCAAGGCCAATCTCTTCGGCCATTTCGGCCGACAGGATCGCCGACTGCACGATCGCTTCGCGCGTCACTTCCTGCGCGGTCAGCGGAAAGCCTTGGGCCTGGTTGTCGTCCATCAGCCGGGTCAGCAGCTCCTGGTCGAGCGAACCCCAGTTGACACCGATGCGCACCGGCTTGTCGTATCGGATAGCCATCTCGACGATCGCCGCGAACTGCCGATCCCTCTTGTCCTTGAAACCGACATTGCCGGGGTTGATGCGGTACTTGGCCAAGGCCTCGGCGCAGGCCGGATGATCGGCCAGGAGCTTGTGGCCGATGTAATGGAAATCGCCGACCAGCGGCACGTCGATCCCGAGCCGCTCCAGTCGCTCGCGGATGGCCGGCACAGCGGCAGCGCTTTCGTCGCGGTCGACCGTTATGCGCACGATCTCGGAGCCGGCGCGATGCAGCGCCGCCACTTGCGCCACCGTCTGGTCGACATCGGCCGTGTCGGTGTTGGTCATCGACTGGACGACGACTGGGGCGCCGCCGCCGACCATCACGCCGCCGACGTCGACACCGACCGACCTGCGGCGCGGGAAGGGTGAGGAAAAATATCCGGTCATGCCGGCTGCCTTTAATCTTGAAGGTCCGGGCATGAGGTGGAGGAGCAAAGATGGCTTGTCAATGGCGACTGGCGCGCAGACCTAGCAAATCGGAAATGGCAAGACGGCAGCTTGCCGCAAATCCATAAGCGTTTCCGGCAGCATCGAGACATGCCACCGGAAAGAAATCGCGCGCCAGGCGGCGCAGCTAGTCCTGGATGGGCGTCAATGCGTCGTCGGTTTCGCCTTCAGTTTTTCAATCTCGTCCTTGAGCGCCAGCTTGCGCCGCTTGAGATTCACGATTTCGAGGTCGTCTACCGACGGATGGGTCATCGCATCGTCGATTTCGCGTTCGATGTCGCCGTGTTTCCGCTGCAGCTCATCAAGATGGGATGCAAGAGACATGATTGGTTCTCCCTTTCATGGTTTCCTCGGATTGCAGCCGTCATGGCACGTCCACCGCAGGCTCGCTTCTGTGACGGCATAATGACAGTGTGCCACCATCGCGCACCGATGTCGAATGCTGCGTGGTAGCATTCCACGACAATATGAAATGTGGTATGGGCTGCGCGCCGGTGCAAGAAGACCCCCGGTCCCGCCCAATCAGGCCCATAGTTTGGGCGCCGCAGACGTGCAGACGGTAAAAATGTCCGATCAGGAACAGGCAGATATCCGCCTCGAATATTCCCGGCTGAAGCAGGAACACGCCGATTTCGACGCGGCCATCAATGCGATGATCGCCATGAATTGCGACCCGCTGCAGATCCAGCGCATGAAGAAAAAGAAGCTTTTCCTGAAGGACAGGCTGATGGCGCTGGAAGACAAGATCATTCCAGACATTATCGCTTGAATGGACGCCGGCGCTGGCCTGCTGAAAAGGCGGCCTATGCCGCGATCGAAAGCCGCGCGGCGCGCTCGAGCAACAGCTCTATCAGGTCATCGGTCTTTTCGGTCGAGGTATCGATGGGAACCACCAGGCACATCGTCGCCTCGACCCTGCCCGGCGCCGAAAAGACCGGCGCGGCCAGGCATTTCGTGTAGGCATCGACAAGGCCGGAGGTGACGCAGTAGCCGGCCGACTTGGCCACCGCGATATCGGCTATGAAATCGTCGAGCTGCAACCTGCGGCCGTCCGGCAGTACGAGGTCGTCTTCCGAGACCATATCCTCGATCGCTGCCCTGTCGAAGCCGGCGAGGAGCAGCCGCCCGGAAGCTGTCCAGGGAAGCGGTATTTGCAGACCCGTCGCCGAGCTGATCCTGAATGGCCTGGTTCCCGGGCTTGAATGGACGATGGTGTAGCGGCCGCTTTGCAGCATGCACAGCTCCGAGGTCTCGCCGGACTCGCGTGACAGATGGTCGACTTCCTGCCGCCCTCGCCTGAGCAGGTCGTTGCCCCGCACATAGTCCATTCCGTAGAGATAGAGCTTCTTTCCAAAATAGACCCGATTGCCGTCTCCGGCCATCTCCAGCAGGCCTGCGTCGACCAGCGAGCGCACCAGCGTATAGGTCGTCGACCGCGGTGCGTTCACCCCTCTGGCAAGATCGCCAATGCCGATCGCGCGCTGGGTCGCGTGGAGAAACTCCAGAATCTGGAGGACCCGGTTGAGGCCCTTCTCCCGCGAGCCCGAATTCTTGTCTTCGTCCAGACCGGCGTCCGGTCGAGCGGCCAAGGCATTGCCTTCTTGCATTATCGATTCCTGATGTTAATCTGTCTTGTACAGAGTACAGGCGTCCCTTGTAAGGGACAATGACGTCAGTTGCAACCGATGCCTGCGCTGCTGGTCCAACGGGGAACACAACACGAAGGAGGTCGCCGTGAACGACACATCCAAAAGGCGTGAATTTCTGAAACTGGGAATGGCCGGGCTTGCAACGGCCGGAGTGATGAGTGCCGCCACTGCGGTCAATGTCCAGAAAGCTGCGGCCCAGGCAGCGCCTGACAGCCTGCTGCGCACCGTTCTCGAGCGCGGCAAGGTGATCGTCGGCACCGGCAGCACCAACGCGCCCTGGCACTTCGAGAACGATGCCGGCGAACTGGTGGGCATGGACATAACCATGGGTCGCATTCTCGCCAAGGGGCTTTTCGACGATCCGACCAAAGTCGAATTCGTCATGCAGGATCCGGCTCAGCGCATTCCGAACGTGACCACCAACAAGGTCGACATCACCATCCAGTTCATGACCATGACCGCCCAGCGCTCGCAGCTGATCCACTTCTCCAGGCCCTACTATGTCGAAGGCATCGCCTTGCTGACCCTTCCGAACGCCGAGAATAAGACCTTCGACAAGCTGCTTGCCGCCGGTTCGGCGACCCGGATTTCCATCCTGCAAAACGTCGATGCCGAGGCAAACGTGCGCATCGTCCTGCCGGAGGCGCAGGTGATGCAGATAGACACGCAGGCCAACGTGCTGCAGGCACTGGAATCGAAGCGATCCGACGCCGCCGCCGTCGATCTGTCGACGGTCCGCTGGCTCGCCTCGCGCAATCCGGACAAATACTTCGATGCCGGCAAGAGTTGGTTCTCGATGCTTTATGGTGCCGCACTGCGGCAGGGCGACCTCGACTGGCTGACCTTCGTCAACCAGACCTTCACCATCGCCATGTTCGGCCATGAAACGGCACTCTACGACGCTGCGTTCAAGGATTATTTCGGACAGGAGCCGCCGGCCCGCCATCCTGGATTCCCGGTTATCTGATCCATCAGGCGGAAGGATGCCTCCGGCGCCCTTCCGCCTCGTTCCCGGACTGTCGGCACTAAGCAGGACGCATGGGCTATACCCTCAACTTCAACCTGATCTGGCGGCATTTCGACAAGCTCTGGGGGGGGCTGCTGCTCAGCCTTGAGCTGGCTGTCATCTCCATCGCGATCGGCATCGTCATCGGGCTGCTTCTGGCGGTCTGGTACGTGTCGGCCGGGCGAGCGGTGCGGACCGTCATCGCGGGCTATGTCGAGTTCATCCGCAACGTGCCGCTGATCCTGCTCGTCTACCTGGTCTTCTACGGCCTGCCGACCGTGGTCGATATCGCCTACAGCGCGCAAACCTCGTTCATTGCCACGCTGTCGCTCTACAGCGGCGCCTATCTGGTCGAGGTATTTCGCTCGGGGCTCGAGGCGGTGCCGCGCGGACAGCTCGACGCCGGCAAGGCAATCGGCCTGACACCATGGCAAAGGCTGCTCCATGTGCGCCTGCCGACGATGCTGCGCATAACGCTGCCGGCGCTTTCCAACACTTTCATATCGCTCTTCAAGGACACGTCGGTGGCGTCGGTCATTTCGGTACCCGAGCTCACCTATGGCGCCCAGTGGATCAACTTCAACACGTTCCGCATTGTCGAGGTCTATCTGGTGGTGACTGCGATGTACCTGTTGACCGGCTACGCGCTGCTTTTCGCGCTGCGGCTGGTCGAGCGCCGGTTCAAGGCGGCGCGCTGACATGCTGAGCCAGATCATCTACGCCTTGCCGTTCCTCGCCCAAGGCTTTGCCGTAACCTTGTGGGTGTCGCTGCTGGTCGTAGTGTTATCGCTTATCGCCGGCGTGCTGATGGGTGTCGGCCTCGTCTATGGTCCGGCTCCGCTGCGCTGGGCCGTGCGCATCTTCAGTGACACCATACGCGGCATTCCGATCCTGGTGCTGATCTTCTTCGTCTATTACGGCCTGCCCGCGGTAGGACTGCATCTTGAGTCCTTTTGGGCGGCCGTACTCGCCCTCACCCTCTTCAAGACCGCACAAGTCGTCGAGTATCTCAGAGGCGCCGTCGGCTCGATTCCCAAGGGTCAGTCCGAGGCGGCGATGGCGATCGGGCTGACCTTCCGCCAGCGGCTGGCCTACGTCATTTTTCCGCAAGCGTTCAGGCGCTTCCTGCCGCCCTGGATCAACGGCGTCACCGACGCGGTGAAAGGCAGCGCGCTGGTCTCGCTGCTCGGCATCACCGACCTGATGCAAGCGATCAACCAGGTCATCGGCCGCACCTATGAGGCGATGCCGCTCTACCTCCTCGGCGCGCTCGTCTACTTCGCTGTCAACTACGCCCTCTCCTTGGCCAGCCGGCGGCTGGAGCGGCGTTTCTCCTTCATCCGGGAATAACAAGATGTCCAAAGCCTCGCACGCAAATCCGGCGCTTCTCGATATCTCCGAGGTCTCCAAAGCCTTTGGATCGGTCGAGGTCCTGCGCTCTGTAAGCCTCAAGGTGACACGCGGCGAGGTGGTGACAGTCATCGGGCCATCCGGCAGCGGCAAGACCACCCTGCTGCGCTGCGTCAATTTCCTGGAGAGCTATGATAACGGCTCGATCCGTATCGACGGTAAAGAGGTCGGCTACCGCGAGGCGGGAACACGCCAGCGACGCAGCGAGCGCGACCTGGCGGCGATGCGCGCCGAGACCGGAATGGTGTTCCAGAGCTTCAATCTGTTTCCGCATTTGACTGCGGCCGGCAACATCATGCTCGGCCTGCGCAAGGTGCGCGGCAAGAGCAATGCCGAGGCCCGCACCATTGCCGAGCACTGGCTCGGCCGGGTCGGGCTCGCCCACAAGGCCGACAGTCTGCCGGCCGAGCTTTCCGGCGGCCAGCAGCAGCGCGTCGGCATCGCCCGCGCCGTGGCGATGGAGCCGAAGATCCTGCTCCTCGACGAGATAACCTCGGCGCTCGACCCCGAACTGGTTGGCGAGGTGCTCGAGGTCGTACGTAGTCTGGCCGAAGACGGCATGACGATGCTGATGGTCACGCACGAGATGGCTTTTGCACGCGACGCATCGAGCCGCATCGTTTTCATGGCGGATGGCGGCGTCAGTGCCGTCGGACCTCCCGCCGAGATTCTGGCTGCGGACTTCGACAATGAACGCCTTCGCAGCTTCCTGGCGCGGTTTCGCGCCTCGCATTTTTGACACCGGACGGCGAAAGCTGTCGCAAGGAGCTTTTATGACGCCTTACATCCGGCTCGCGGAATTGGGCCTGACGCTGCCCGAGCCGCCGAAGCCCATCGCCAACTTCGTCACCTATGCCGAGAGCGGACGGCTGATCTTCCTCTCCGGCCAGGGGCCGTTGCGCGCTGATGGCGCGCTCTGCACCGGCAAGGTTGGCGAGGATGTCTCCGTGGAGGAGGCCTATGGGCATGCCCGTCTCACCGGCCTGAACCTGCTCGCCGTCATGCATGCAGCGGCCGGCGACCTCGGCCGCATCGTGCGCGTCGTCAAGCTGCTTGGCTTTGTCAATGCAACGCCGACATTCAGCGAGCACCCCAAGGTGGTGAATGGCTGTTCCGATCTTTTCGCGGCCGTCTTTGATACGCTTGGCGGACACGCCCGTTCCGCGATCGGTGTCGGCTCGCTGCCGGGCAACATCACAGTTGAAATCGAGGCGGTCGTCGAGATCGCCGCCTGAAAACAGGATCTACAGAGATGACGACCTATTCCGCTGACCGTTCCAATACGACAATCCGCGAACGGCTCGGCCTTCGCCCGATCATTAATGTTTCCGGAACGATGACGGCGCTCGGCGCTTCGATCATCGTGCCGGAAGCGATTGCCGCAATGTCGGAAATCGCCTCGCAATGGGTCGAGATGGACGATCTGCAGCGCGCCGCAAGCACGGTGATTGCACGCCTCACCGGCGGCGAGGCCGGCTTTATCACCGCATGCTGCGCCAGCGGCATAACCATGGCGATTGCCGGCGCGATGACCGGAACCAGCCTTCTTGCGATCGAGCGGCTGCCGGACGACACCGAGGGCCTCAAATCGGAGGTCATCGTCCAGCTTGGCCACATCGTCAATTATGGCGCGCCGATCGACCAGTCGATCCGGCTTGCCGGAGCCAAGGCAGTGCCCGCCGGCACGGTCAGCGTTACGCAGGACTATCATGTAGGCGAGGCGATCCAGGACCGGACGGCGGCAGCCCTCTACGTCGTCGCGCACCACACCGTGCAATACGGCATGCTCTCGCTCGAAGAGTTCTGCGAGATCTGCCACGCCAAGGGCGTGCCGGTGATCGTCGACGCCGCCTCGGAATACGATTTGCGCGGCTTTCTGGCGCGCGGCGCCGACATTGTCGTCTATAGCGGGCACAAATTTCTCTCAGGGCCGACAAGCGGCATCGTTGCCGGCCGCAAGGATCTGGTGCGGGCCGCCTATCTCCAGAACCGCGGCGTTGCGCGGGCCATGAAGGTCGGCAAGGAGAGCATTGCCGGCACCATGGCGGCCCTGGAAGCCTGGGAACGGCGCGACCATGCCGGCATCCGCCAGCGGGAAGAAGCCGCACTGCATCTGTGGCAAACCGCATTGCAGGGCCTGCCCGGCATCGCAGCAAACATCATTCCCGATCCGACCGGAAATCCTCTCGAGCGCCTGCAGGTGTTTGTTGCGCCCGAAAGCCGGTTCACCGCCGCCGGGCTGGCCTCGGCACTGGCGGCGGGTTCGCCCCCCATTATCGTTCGCAACCACGAGGTCGAGCGCGGCCACTTCTTCCTTGATCCGTGCAATCTGCACCCCGGCGAGGCGGAGATCGTCGCCGAGCGCCTGCGGGCGGTGTTGAGCGCTGCTGAGCGGCCCGCGGATGCGATGAAGTCCGCTCGCAAGCAGTCTGCCGGGGCTTTGCGCTGGCCGGATTAGGTAGCGATGGCGCCATTCGCCCGAGTGCGGGACGCTCCTATCCTTGCGGCTCCCCTCGATTTCCGCTAATGCGCGCGTTTGCCGCCGGGGAGCAGAAGCTTGGACAATCACCGCGCCGACGTCGCCATCATCATGGGCAGCCAGTCCGACTGGGCGACGATGCGCCACGCCGCCGAAACGCTTGAGGCGCTTGGCATTCCGCACAAGCGGCTGATCGTCTCGGCCCACCGCACTCCCGACCGGCTCTATGACTTCGCCAAGGGCGCCAAGGGCGCCGGCTACAAGGTGATCATCGCCGGTGCCGGCGGTGCGGCGCATCTGCCGGGCATGACGGCAGCGATGACGCCACTGCCGGTGTTCGGCGTGCCGGTGGAATCGAAGACGCTGTCTGGCCAGGATTCGCTGCTTTCGATCGTGCAGATGCCGGCCGGCATTCCGGTCGGCACTTTGGCCATCGGCAAGGCCGGCGCTGCCAACGCCGCCCTTCTGGCCGCCGCGGTGCTGGCGCTGAGCGACGAAAAGCTTGCCGCCCGGCTGGACAGCTGGCGCGCCGCGCAGACCGCCAAGGTGGCCGCCGAGCCGACGGACACGCCGTGAGCCGGCCCGCCGGATCGACCATCGGCATCATTGGCGGCGGCCAGCTCGGCCGCATGCTGGCGATGGCCGCGGCCCGCCTCGGCTACCGCATCGTCGTGCTGGAGCCGCAGCCGGACTGCCCGGCGGCACAGGTCGCCAACCGGCAGATCGTCGCCGCCTATGACGACGCGGCCGCGCTCGGCGAGCTGGCTGCGGCCAGTGCCGTCGTTACTTACGAATTCGAGAACGTTCCGGTTGCGGCCGCCGCGGCACTTGCCACCACGGTCCCGGTCTATCCGCCGGCACGCGCACTGGAAGTGGCTCAGGACCGGCTGGCGGAAAAGAAATTCCTCAACGGCATCGGCATACCGACCGCGGATTTCAGCCCCGTCGACAATGACGAGGAACTGACGGCCGCGCTGAAAAAGTTCAACGGCAGCGGCATATTGAAGACGCGCCGGATGGGCTATGACGGCAAGGGCCAGCGTGTCTTCCGCAACATGGAAACAGGCGGCTTTGCCGGCACTTGCGAGGCGATGGGCAACGTGCCGTTGATCCTGGAATCATTCGTCGCCTTCGAGCGCGAGATTTCGGTGATCGCCGCGCGCGGCATCGACGGTTCGCTCGCCGCCTACGATCCGGCCTGGAATGTCCATCGCAACGGTATTCTTCACAGTTCGACGCTGCCGGCCGGGGTGAAGTCCGACACGGCGGCTGCGGCTCAAACGGCGGCGGCCGAGATACTTGCAGCGCTCGACTATGTCGGCGTCATCGGCGTCGAATTCTTTGTCCTGGCCGACGGTTCGCTGCTGGCCAACGAGATTGCGCCGCGCGTCCACAATTCCGGCCACTGGACGGAGGCCGCCTGCACCATCTCGCAATTCGAGCAGCACATCCGCGCCGTCGCCGGCCTGCCGCTGGGAAATCCCGCACGGCAGTTCGACTGCGTCATGGAAAACCTGATCGGCGACGACATCCGGCGCGTTCCTGAACTTCTCGCCGAGCCCGATCTGATGCTGCACCTCTATGGCAAGGCCGAGGCGCGGCCCGGCCGCAAGATGGGCCATTTCACGCGCGTGAGCCGCCGCAGCTAGAGCATGATCCCGAAAAGTGGAATCCGGTTTTCGGGAACGATCATGCTCAAACAAAAGTTAGAACCTACGCTTACTGGATGTCGCCGCTCTCGTCCTCGTCGGGGCTGGCGCAGCTCACATCGCCTTCCGCGCAGGTCGAATCGGCGGTGAGCTGTTTGGTGCGGTCGTCGGTCAGCCGCGTCAGGCATTCCGATATCAGCATCGGATAGATCGAGCCGCCTTCGCTGTCCGCGGCGGAATAGCTGCATTCCGCGTCGCGAAAGGCGATCCACGCGCGCTGCGCCGTCTGCAACAGCTTCCTGGCTTTTGCATCGCTTGCGCTGATGAGCTCTTGGTAGGCCTTGTTGAGTTTGGCGTCGGCGGATTTGTAGTCCGCGTCGGCGCAGATGTTCATCATCTGCTGGCTGTCGTCGTTGCGGTCGCATTCCTGCGCATGGGCAACAGAACCTGCCGCAAGGACGGCAAGACAGGCGGACACAAGAATTCGGCGCATGATGATCTCCAATTCGCAACCGCATCATTCCAGCCGTCTCAAGCCCGCGCAATGCCGCAAGGCGCCGTTGGCGGGTATTTCGATGATACGAAACGGTCCGTATCGTTTAGGCAACGCGCTTGCGGTTGACACGGGCAAGGCTCCTCGTCTATGAGCCACGCACAGTTCAAAGGCGCGTCTGTGGGCGCGCCTTAATAGTTCGGCCCGGGACCGGGCCCAGACCGACGGGCAAGACCATGAAGATCAAGAATTCGCTCAAGGCGTTGAAGGCGCGTCACCGCGACAACCAGCTGGTTCGTCGCAAGGGCCGCGTCTACATCATCAACAAGACCGCTCCGCGCTACAAGGCGCGCCAGGGTTGAGTTTTTGACCGGAGGCTGCGTGCCTCCGTGCGCATGATACGCCTCTCACGCTAAATTCAGTTTGACGATCCGGCGTCGGGGGCTAGATTCCCGCGATGCGGATTCTTTTTGCATTTTTCACGGCTTTCTTCGTTTCCAGCGCTGTCTCGCTGCCGGCGTGGGCTGAAGATCCGACAGCAAATCGGCCGACAGCACCTCCGGTTGTGATGACGAAACAGGCGCGGCTCGATCAGCTGTTTGCCGATCTCAAGCGCGAACGCAACGAAAAGGCGGCCGAGCGCATCGCCGGGCGCATCGGCAGCGAGTGGTCCCAGTCGGGCAGTGCCTCGATCGACCTGATGATGCAATGGTCGCAAAAGGCGACTGAAAACCAGAAATTCGATGTTGCGCTCGATTTCCTCGATCAGGTGGTAACCCTGCAGCCGACCTATGCGGAAGGCTGGAACCGGCGCGCCACGGTTCATTTCATGATGAAGAACTACGGGAAGTCGATGTCGGACATCGACCGTACCCTGCAGCTCGAACCACGCCATTTCGGCGCGCTTTCCGGCCTGGCCCAGATCATGGCCGAAACCGGCCACAAGCAGTCGGCGCTCGAGGCCTGGCAGCGCGTTCTCGGCATCTATCCGATGATGCGCAGCGCCCAGGACCAGGTCGCCGCACTTTCCGAAGAGCTTGCCGGCGAAGGCATTTGAGACCAGTAAGGGAATAGGGGAGTAAGGCAGTATGTGAGTGGTGTAGATGCACTCTGGAACACATCCCCTACTCCCCTACTCCCCTACTCCCCTACTCCCCTACTCCCCTACTCCCCTACTCCCCTACTCCCCTACTCC